>NZ_JAAQWY010000040.1:0-34811 GCF_012985765.1 Pseudomonas sp. WS 5071
TGGATGCGCAGCATGGTTTCCAGAGGATAGGGTTTTCTACCGCCGCCGGCCTTGGGGTAGAACGGTTCGATCAGCTCCAGCAGGCCTGCCCAGGGCACCACCTGATCCATTTCGGCGAGGAAGCGCTCTCGGCGGGTTTGCTTGCGCTTGCCGGCGTACTCAAAGTCGGAAAAGCTCATCTGGCTCATGGGCGGCTCGGATCAGGTGTTGCGGGGATTCTCGCATAACTGAAGGCTTGTTCGGAGATTCCCAAGAGAAACTTAAAGTTGATATTGGTATTCAGAAAATTCACGAAATGGAAATGCACTATCAACGCTGTCATCAGTAGGGAGGGATCATGCATATAAAATTATCAGGAAATTTGGCGCGGTTTATTAGCTATCAGCGTGCCCTGGATATTGATGTGGGAGAACGGAATACGGTGATCGGTGCCATTTATAAAATGGTTGAACAGTACCCGCCCTTAAGGAAGTGGTTTTAGATCGTCAAGGGGGTATGAAGCGAAATTTTCATGTGTCGTTGAACGGTGAGAAGATAAGAGTGGATGAGTTTCATAAAGAAATTCTAAATGGGGATCGGCTCGATATTTTCACAGCGATTGCGGGAGGTTAAAGTGAATGCAGAGCGCAGTGTTTCATCTACCTATGCTGTCGATCCAACATTATTTACGCCTGTGCAGTTTCATGCGCGAGCTTTACTGGGGTACAGCGTGAATGGTATTTGTACCTGGTTTATTAAACATTTAGGTGTGTCGATTGCACAGCAAGTGAGTGAGCACTGCCAGAGTATGGTCGTCGTCGGATGTGAGATTAATTACATTCGTCACTTGGATTTTTTTGAGGTTGGTGAGTTTACGGCAACCCTGGAAAAAGTCAGGGTTAGGCAGTCGAATTCTTTACTGGAGTTTTTCCATGTATTCACCGCTAATGGTGATGAATTCGTCCGCGTGGTTACGCGCTGGAAAATAGTAAGACTCGAAGGGGATGCCGCGTTATCAGCGGCGTCAGGGAATATGTGTGAATCGCTATTGAAGCGGTTTAAACGTGCAGAGCTGGATCCATTACCCCTGCACCGGATATTACCGCTGAAGGTTGCCGAGATTGAGACTGCAGGTCAATTATATGTGCAGGGTTCGTATAGTCAGACTTTGCACCGGCATCAGTGCGAGGTTGCAGATCAATGGGCATTTCTTGAGTTGACCGCACTGGTGGCGCAGATGCGCGAGCGTGTTGTGATGTCGGCCTCTTCAGTTGAGTACCCGATGAGCGAAATACTTGGCATGCCGATACAACAGATAGCGATGGAGTTAAGTTGCCCTGTTTTCTTATTTGAGGAGATGCTCCTTGAAACGTACGTTTACCTGTTTGAAGCGCAATGGGTATTTCTTCATCGTATCTATAATCTCGACCGGGCGAAGGCATTGGCGGCAACGGTGATTGAAAGTTTTTAACCGTTGCAAATGCAGTCATCAAGAGTCGCGGACATCCCGGCGAGTTACCATTCGTCGTTCCCGACAGGTTTTTCTAAACCTTTACCGACATACACTTTCAGATTCAGTGCAGGGAATAAACCTGCCATTTTCTGGAGGATGTTATGAAAACCCTGAGTGCCCCTAAACGTTTCGTCGTTGGCTGTGCGTTGGCTTGTGCCGTGTTCATGGCAGGTTCTGCCGTGGCTGCAAGCCCCGCTGAGTTTGTTGACGAGGCGTCTGCGGCAGGGATTGCAGAAATCGAGAACAGCCGGATGGCGATTCAGAAAACCAAGTCAGTTGATATCAATAGCTATGCCGTAGAAGTGATCAAGGATTACACCGACGCCAACCGTGACCTTAAAGACATTGCTCAGAAGCAAGGGCTGGAGGTGGCGGCGCAAGAGGATATTTTGAGCAAGGCCAAGTCGATGATGCTGCAAGTGCAGGAAGGCGCGTCGTTTGATGTGGCTTACGTGGCCAGCCAGGTAAAAACCCACGAAGACGCTATTTCATTGTTCAAGCAGCAGGCTCGTTATTCAACGTCGCCGCAGCTCAAGGCGTTTGCGAAGAAGTATTTGCCGAAGCTGGAGATGCATCTCGATATGGCCAAGAAGTTGGCTACTACGCATCAAAAAGGTGATGTTGATAAGCGGGTCAGTTAACCGACACGTGTTGCGCTGACGCGGTTACGCGTCAGCGCAATGAATTCATGGCCGACTCTCAGGTTTATCGTCAGCGGGGGTGATAACGGTTTCAGTGCACGTCACTTCAACCGCTTGGTTTTCGCCTATCTGTTTGTACTGCTTGCGGATGTTACGCAATTCTTTGGTGTCCAGTGCATCGAGGTTGAGCACAGCATTTTGGGCTTCTTTGGTCACGCGCAGAAGTTCATCAATCTTGATATGCAGTACATCGTTGTCGCGGTTCTGGGTGTTTTGGATGAGGAACACCATCAGGAAGGTGATGATGGTAGTGGACGTGTTGATGATCAGTTGCCACGTATCGTTGTAATGGAAAAAAGGCCCCGAAACAGCCCACATCACGATGAGTAATATCGCGATCTGGAAGGTTTTGGGGCTTCCTGCGCGTTTGGCAAGTCCTTGGGAAAAGGTATCGAATTTCATCTGTGGGCCTCTAAGTGATCGTTATAGCTCAGACCGCAAGGTGCCTTTGAAATTCTTTTTTACAATTACCTTTTCGTACCGTTTGGAATGATTGCACTCAATTCCGCATTACGGCTTGACCGCCCCGGGCAGTGACGAACGCGGCTGCACCGAGCGGCCACCATCGCCTATCGGGCCATTGCCATCCGTGTTCATGCCGCCTTGACGGCCCGCATCGTTGCCTTGAATGCGTGGGTCGACTGATGGGTGCGTCGGGGTGTCTGCATCGTTGTGGATTTTGGAATCCTGATTGATGTTGGGTTCAATTCCTTGGGTCGCCGGCGGGGTGACGGACTCTTTGGGAAGGGTCGGGCCGGTGGAAGACGAAGCCGCGTAGCTGCTGACGGACACAATGCCCAATGCAGTGGCGAAAGACAGGCGTTTTATCAAGGTCATCATGAGGTCGACTCCAGAGTGGGGAGGGCTACATGATGTTGGTGTGTGAACAGCGCACGTTCGTGCTACCCAAGTGACGAGCGGTTATCAGGTAATCGCTGCGTCACTGGAGGCATCACGCTCAAACGGCGATGTCGTTGAAGCTGCAGTATTCTTCCCAGCTCATGTCGAGGGCTTCAGCGACTTCCTGATGGACTTCCCGGCGCATGGTGACCAGTTCCTCCGGCGATCGGGCGATGAGTTCCAGGGCCAGCTCCCACGCTTCGAGGCCGCGGCTTTGAGCTTCGTCTTCAAATGCCCAGAGGATTTGTTGCTGGCGATCCTCCTGGCTGAGGTCTTTCATTTCCTCGATCAATTCAGGGTGCCCTTTGATGAACGTATCCAGGGCGAGTTCATTGCGGGATTCTTTAGGGATCATTCGTATTCTCGGGCCATTAAGGGCAATAAAACGACCTGCTAAGACAGGCCGTTTTCAAGGTGTGGAGCATCCTAGCGGCTTCATCCGGTGATGAAAAGTGCTGCAATACGCCCTATGCGACAGGCTGTAGCTTGCTTTCTCGTTGCACGGCATAACCCCACACGGCGAGTGTCAGGGTCGCGATGACTGCGCCGACCATGACGATGCCTTCCCAGCCGTAAAGCGGATAGGTTTGTGCGCCTGCGAGCGAGCCCAGAGCGCCGCCAATGAAATAGCACGTGATGTAGCCGGCATTAAGGCGATTGCGCGCCGCGGGCCGGATTTGAAACACGGCGTTCTGGTTGCTCACGTGTACCAGTTGCACCGCAAAATCCAGTGCCAGCACGCCGATCAACAGGGCGACAAGCGAACTACCGGCAAATGCCATGGGCAGCCAGCAGGCCAGCAACACCAATAAGCCTACAGTGGTGGCCTGTTGCCCCTTACCGCGATCAGCCATGCGTCCTGCCCAATTGGCCGCCACAGCACCCACAGCGCCAGCCAGGCCGAACAGTCCGATCACTGCGTCTGAATAACCGTAGGGCGGCATTGCCAGCAGAAAGGCCAATGGCGTCCAGAACAAGGCGAACAGTGAGAATGTCAGCAGGCCCAAGAGGGCGCGCAGGCGCAAGACGGGTTCTTCGACAAACAGGCGAAATACCGATCCCAGCAGTTTCGGGTAGCTCAACCCTGCGCTCTGGTGGTGATTGGGCAAGGCGCAGTACAACGCGATGGCACTGATGAACATCAGTGCTGCGGCGAGCAGATAAATAGTGCGCCAGTCACCCGCCGAGGACAATGCGCCTGCAACCGTACGTGCCAGCAGGATGCCCAGCAGCAGGCCGCTCATTAACGTACCGACTACACGGCCGCGGCTTTGCGGATCAGTCAGGCTGGCGGCCATGGGCACCAAAACCTGAGCCGATACGGAAAATAAACCAGTGATGGCCGTGCCCAGCAGTAACAGGGTCAGTGACGGGGCGAAGGCGCTAAGGAGCAAGCCCAGTGCGCTGAGGACAGTCATGCTGACGATCAGGCGGCGTTGCTCAAAAAGGTCGCCCAACGGCACAAGTAATAACAGGCCAGCGCCATAACTCAGTTGGGCAGTGATCACGACGGTGCCGGCACCGCTCATGCTCAAGCCAAGTTCTTGTGCAATGGTGTGCAACAAGGGCTGGGCGTAATAATTGCTGGCGACAGCCAGGCCGGTGGCAGTGGCCATCAGCAGGATCAGAGCGGTACTTAAAGGTTTATGACGGGCAGGGGAGGTGGACATTGACTGTCTCATCGGCGTTGAGTGTGGCGCGAAGTATCAGGACTGCTAGCCTTCTATGTCACTGAATATGTCAAAATTTTCGAGCCGCAAACAACAAAGCCCTTCGCCGTGAGGTCGAAGGGCTTTGCACAGACTGCGTTTTGTGAGGAGGCCGAAGCGCCCTGGCTGTCTTAGTTGCGACGGCCCAGCAGCAGGCCAACTACCAGGCCGAAACCGGCGGAAATCGCCACGGTCTGCCATGGATGGCCGCCAATATAGTTTTCGGTGGCATCGACCACCGGCTTGGTGCGCTCGCGCACGTTGTTGACCGAGTCCATTGCCTGTTTAAGCTTCAGGCCAACCTGCGCACGCAGGGTCTCGCCTTCTTCGCCCACCAGCGATGCGCTGTCTTTTAGCAGTTTTTCGGATTCGGCGATCAATTCTTGCAGCTCGCTGAAAGCTTGATCCTTGATCTGGTCTTCAGCGGCTTGTACGGCGTTTTTTCGAGCCATTGCGGTACTCCTTGCAGGTGAAAAGCGTATGAGTAATGGAGTCAATCCCGTCCTGAAAAGTTGCATCTGTTTTGCGGGATACGCGGTATTGAGCTGACAGCGTAGTTAAAAACCTGGCTGAGACACTTCTTTTGAAGGTGTAAGATGTACACCAATTTACGCCGCAGGAACATTTCATGAGCTTCAATCTCGCCAATAAGCCCCTTGCTGAGCGTGCTGCGCTTGAAGATGAAAAGTCACGTCTGTTTGACCTTTGGCAGAGCAATCTGGGCAAGGCCAAAGGGGATGCGGCGCGCCTGTTCGGTGAGCGCGCCAAGCGCAAGGGCAAATGGGCTGAGTGGGTCCGTTCCGAGCTGGACGGCATGTCCCCGCCCGAGTACGCCAACATGGTGCGCAGTGAAGTGAACCGTCTGATGGCTGCCGCGAAATAACGCGCCTAACAAGGCTGTCTAGAAAGCGGCGCACACGCTGAACGTTTGTACCGCAGCGCCTACCTTGATTTGCACTTCATCGTCGACCTGTTTGCCCAGCAGCGCCGCGCCCAGCGGCGAGCGAGGTGTGATGACGGTGATGTTTTGCCCGTTTGCTTTAAGTGTCAGACCTGCGGCATCGGGGGCCAGCAACAGGTATTGCGGGTTGCCATTTGCTGTTTCTAGGCACACCAGCGCGCCGACCTGAATGCCGCGCGCGGGATCCAGCGGCTCCAGCGACATGGCCTGGCAACGTTTAAGCGCCTGACGAATTTCCTCAACCCGACGTGCCTGACCCGTGGCCAGATAAGAGGCTTCAAGCCCGAGGGTGTCGTACTTGTTCTCGGCCACATTTTCTTCGTGGGTGGCAGCTTCGTAGGCGGTCTGAGCCGCACGTTGCAGCACGTCGAGATCAACCTCGAGCTTCTCAAGTAGCAGGCGGTGTACATCGGTTTTGTTCATAGGGGCGGACGATCGGATCTTCAGTTAATTGCAAAATCGCAGCACATTGGCGCGGCTTTTGTCGGTAGGTGCGTTCTGATCTTGCTGTAGCCAAAACTGGCAGGTGGGATTCGACACGTTGCGGTTGCTGTCCCGCGCCTGCTCCAGACGTTGCTGTTGTGCGTGTTGATAAAGGTTTTGCTGATATTGCTCGAACATCACATTGCTTGGGGCGGGAAGTTCCGTCACCGGGGGCGTTGCTGTTGTCTGGCCAAGGATGGCTGCCACCGGCGCCAACGAGGCGGGTCCGGCTGCGCGATAGATCAACCAGCCCGTCAAGGCTATCGCTACAAACCCGAGCCAAAGCCCAAGGGCAATACAGCCGATCAGTGAAAGCGGGCTGAGGGTTACTGACAATCGACGGCGAGCAATCGGACGAGCGGGCATGGCAGCCTCCGGGCGGGCGCGAGATGTGAGTGAGCCGCGATTGTCGCACGACTGTCCCGCAGATTAATCCGTCATAACGCTTCTGTCCCTGCTGTTTTATGCGGACAATCGGTCCTTTGAATGTTGGAGCCCGGAATGAAAGTCTCCTGGGATATTTTTTGCAGTGTGGTCGATAACTACGGCGACATTGGCGTTACGTGGCGTCTGGCCCGTCAACTGGCCGCTGAACATGATATGGCGGTGCGCTTATGGGTCGACGATTTGCAGGCGTTCGTGCCGCTGTGTCCTGAGGCGGATGCCACGGCCCGGCAGCAATGGCAGCAGGGTGTGGATGTTCGCCAGTGGCCACAGGAGTGGGCTGCGGTGGCAGTGGCTGATGTGGTCGTCGAGGCGTTCGGCTGCAAATTGCCAGAGCCTTATCTGCGCGACATGAAAGAGCGAGTCAGCCCCGCGTTGTGGATTAATCTTGAATACCTGAGCGCTGAAGACTGGGTGGTGGGGTGCCACGGCTTGCCTTCACTGCGGCCCGATGGCCTCAAACGGATGTTCTTTTTCCCTGGCTTTGAAACGGGTACGGGAGGCTTGTTGCGCGAAGGCGACTTACTGGCTCGGCGTCTGGCCTTTGAGCGTGATCCGCGGGTGCGACACGCGTTCCTGCAAGCGCTCGGGGTCAACCCCGTCCCGGGTGTGCGCCTGATTTCGTTATTTGCTTACGAAAATACCGCGTTGGCCAGTTGGCTGACAGCCCTGTCAAGGGGCGATCACCCGACGCACTTGCTGGTTCCGCAAGGGCGAATCATGGCGGACGTATTGCGCTGGCTCGACGTTCAGGCATTACCGCTCACGACCGTTGAACAGCGCGGTCGTTTGACTGTTCAGGCTTTGCCGTTTGTCCGGCAGGAAGACTACGACCGCCTCTTGTGGAGTTGTGACTTCAATGCCGTTCGGGGTGAGGACTCGTTTGTGCGGGCGCAGTGGGCAGGTCGCCCGTTGCTTTGGCATATCTATGAACAGGAAGAGGATGCCCATTGGGTCAAGCTCAAAGCCTTCCTGGCGTTATACGTCAAAGGCCTGTCACCGGCTGCCGCGCAGGGATTTACCGACTTGTGGCTGGCCTGGAATGCGGGCGCAGACATGACCAAAAGTTGGAACGATGTACAGGAACACTGGGTAGAACTCTCCGCCCACGCTGAGTGCTGGTGTCTACAACAGGCAAACCAGGCCGATCTTGCGCAAGCGCTGGTACTGTTTTATAGAAATTGGATATGATACGCGGCCTAGATTTTTGTAAATCTCAATCCAAATTCGGATACTCGCAATGAAAACTGGTAAAGAGCTTAAACCCGGCACAGTCATCAAGCTCGAAAACGACCCTTGGTTGGTTCAGAAAGCTGAATTCACCAAGTCGGGCCGTAACAGCGCGATCATGAAGACCAAGCTGAAGAACCTGCTGACTGGCTACAAGACTGAAATCGTTTACAGCGCTGACGACAAGCTGGACGACGTGATCCTGGACCGTAAAGAAGCGACCCTGTCCTTCATCTCCGGCGACACCTACACGTTCATGGACACCACTGACTACACCATGTACGAGCTGAACGCTGAAGACATCGAAGCCGTTCTGCCTTTCGTTGAAGAAGGCATGACTGACGTTTGCGAAGCTATTTTCTTCGAAGACCGTCTGGTTTCCGTTGAGCTGCCGACCACTATCGTGCGTCAGGTTGACTACACCGAAGGTTCCGCTCGCGGCGATACCTCGGGCAAAGTGATGAAGCCTGCCAAGCTGAAAAACGGTACCGAGCTGAGCGTTGCAGATTTCGTTGAAATCGGCGACTGGATCGAGATCGATACCCGTGACGGTGGTTCCTACAAGGGCCGCGCCAAGGTTTAATCCTTGCGTTCACCGCACGACAAAAAACCCGACCATAAGGTCGGGTTTTTTTTGCTTCATGAAATCGTGTGCAAGGCCCGGCTTTGAGCTTTGCCAGAGGTCCTGGACTGGGTAGCATGGCCGCTCGACGTGAGGGCTGGCGATGTTGATGGATTTTGTGATGTACAGCGCTTTGGGTGTTGCGCTGGGGGCGATGGGCGGATTGTTCGGCATCGGCGGTGGCTTGATTGCCATTCCTGTGCTGGGCCTGTGGTTTGGTCTGGATCAACAGATGGCGCAGGGCACGGCCTTGGTCATGTCAGTGCCCAATGTCTTGGTGGCGCTGTATCGCTATAACCAGCGCAATCGCATCGATTGGCGTCAGGCATTGCCGCTGGTGGTCATGAGTTTCTGTTTTGCGTGGCTGGGGGCGATGCTCGCAGTGGGCCTGGATCAGCGTGTCATCCGTTGGGGGTTTGTCGGGTTTTTGCTGGCCATTACGCTTTATAACCTGATCAAGTTGTACGGCACCGTGGGCCACAACCCTAAGGGCGCGCGCTATGGTTGGCCGTGGTTTGGTGTGCTGGGGGCTGTGGCGGGTACGACCGGCGGGTTATTCGGCGTCGGCGGTGCCGTGGTGGCAGCCCCGGTGTTGACCAGCGTTTTCGGCACCTCGCAAATCATGGCGCAAGGGCTGTCACTGGCATTGGCTGCGCCAAGCACCAGTGTCACGCTGCTGACCTACGCCGCTCATCAAGAGGTGAACTGGCTGATGGGCATTCCCATGGCCATTGGGGGGTTGCTGAGTATCAGTTGGGGCGTCAAGGTTGCGCACGCCTTGCCTGAACGGGTACTGCGCGGTTTGTATTGCGGTTTTTTGCTGATATGTGCGGGGCTGCTGGCCATCAAGACTTGAAGCCATCGACGATGTATTGAGCAAAACATTCAATGATCGGTGAGGGTGGGGCGCTGGGTTTGCGTAACAGCACAATGCTTGCCGTTGGCAGCAGCGGCAGATTTTCGGCTTCTCCGACGATGCGCAAGTCGGGTGTCAACAGGCTTTCGAGCTGTGCGGTGACTGCCAGGCCAGTGCTCACCACGGCATTGATGGCGGCCAGGCTGGCGCTGGTGTAAGCGACCCGGTAGTCGCGCTGCATTGCATCCAGTGCGTTGCAGGCCCAAATCCGGCAAAAGCACTCGGTGTTGAACATGGCCAGCGGCAACGGCGTTTGTTCATGGGGTGTGAAACCCGCCGCCACCATCCACACAAAACGCTCCTGACGCAGGATTTGCCCCCTCTCGGATCCAGGCTTGCGGGTGACGATGGTCAGGTCCAAATCGTTGCGTTGCAGCAGCAAGGCGGACGGCTCGCAGTGCACTTCAACATTGATCAGCGGGTAGTCCTGAGCGAATCGCGACAGTATCCCGGGCAAAAATCGCATCACATAATCGTCCGGTGAGCCGATCTTGATCATGCCCACCATGTGTGGTTGGCGCAGGGTATTAAAGACCTCACCGTGCAGTTTCAGAATGCGCCGCGCATAGCCAAGGAGCACGTGGCCTTCAGTGGTGAGCGACACCGTACGCCCGTCGCGCTGAAACAACGCACATTGCAGCACATCCTCTTCCAGCCGCTTCATTTGCATGCTTACCGCAGACTGAGTGCGGTTGACCACGTCGGCGGCCCGCGTAAAGCCGCCATGATCGGCAATGGCCACGAAGGTGCGCAGTAAATCGGTGTCGATACTGGGGAAATCAGCCATGCATCAATCTCTGAGATGATTCGCATAAGAAACATTCGTTGGATTGATCTTATGCGCAGTCAGACACTTGAGCCATCTCAAGGAGGACTCAAGCGATGAAAGGTCAGATGGCTGCAACAGCGTGGGCACGCATCATTCGGTGGCATCAGCTAGCCCGCGAGCGGGCGTGTTTGCGCAAGATCAGTGACGCGACGCTCAAGGATCTTGGGCTTAGCCGGGCCGATGTTGAAATCGAAAGCAATCGGCACTTCTGGGAAGACCCGTTTAACAAATAAACGGGTCTTCATGCACCCTTGTGCCGTTGCTGAAGGGCGAGGCCGTTGTGGCAGGCACGCTTTTTCAGCGTTTGACTTGCTTGAGTGTTTCGGCAATCAAAAACGCCAGCTCCAGTGACTGATCGGCATTCATCCGCGGGTCGCAATGGGTGTGATAGCGGTCCGACAACCCGTCTTCGGTGATCGGGCGTGCGCCACCAATGCACTCGGTGACGTTTTGACCTGTCATTTCGATGTGAATCCCGCCGGCGTAGCTGCCCTCGGCCTGGTGCACCTGGAAGAAGTGCTTCACTTCGCGAAGGATCTGTTCAAAGTCGCGGGTCTTGTAACCGCTGCTGGCCTTGATGGTATTGCCATGCATCGGGTCGCAGCTCCAGAGTACCTGCTTGCCGGCACCTTCGACCGCACGAATCAACGGCGGCAAGTGATCGCCCACCTTGTCGGCCCCCATGCGCGCGATCAAGTTGAGACGGCCAGGGTCGTTATTCGGGTTGAGGGTGTCGATCAGCCGCAACAAGTCATCGGTATTCATGCTCGGGCCGACCTTGACCCCGATCGGGTTATGGACCCCGCGCAAAAACTCGACATGAGCGCCGTCCAGCTGGCGCGTACGATCACCGATCCACAGCATGTGAGCCGAACAATCGTAGTAATCGTTGGTCAGGCTGTCGCGACGCACGAAGGCTTCTTCGTAATTGAGCAGCAGCGCCTCGTGGGCGGTGAAGAAACTGGTTTCGCGCAATTGCGGCGAGCTGTCCATGCCGCAGGCGCGCATGAAGGCCAGGGTTTCATCAATGCGGGTGGCCAGTTGGCTGTACTTTTCAGCCAGGGCCGAATTGGCGATGAAGTCCAGATTCCATTTGTGTACCTGATGCAGGTCGGCAAAACCGCCCTGTGCAAAGGCGCGCAGCAGGTTCAGGGTGGCAGTGGACTGGTTGTAAGCCTGTACCAGCCGCTCGGGGTCCGGAACGCGGCTTTTTTCATCAAAACCGATGCCATTCACGATGTCGCCGCGATAGGCCGGGAGCGTTACCCCATTGAGGGTTTCATCATTGGCCGAGCGCGGTTTGGCGAACTGGCCGGCCATGCGACCGACTTTAACGACCGGGCAACCCGCCGCGAAGGTCATGACGATGGCCATTTGCAGTAACACTTTGAATGTGTCGCGAATCTTGGCGGCGGAAAACTCGGCAAAACTTTCAGCGCAATCGCCACCTTGGAGCAGAAAAGCCCGACCCTGTGTAACTTCTGCAAATTGACGGCGCAACTCGCGTGCCTCGCCTGCAAAGACCAGCGGCGGATAACTGGCCAGGCTCTGCTCGACCCGCAGCAAGTGCGCGGGGTCAGGGTAGATGGGTTGTTGCTGGATTGGCAGGGCTCGCCAACTGTCGGGGCTCCAGGATTGGCTCATCGCAGACTCTAATGTGGAAGTGAGGTGGGCCATGGTAGCAGCAAATTAGTGCGTGACCTGTCGCGCTGCTATGGCCGACAATCGCGCCTTTCTGCTCGGCGCCGAGTGGTGGTTTTTTAGTGCGATGCCCGGGTTGTGCCGGGTCGCGGCAAGGAGAGGAAATGTCTGAGGAGCGCGTTGAGCGTCTGCTCGCCGAAGTTCATGATGACTTCGGCATGATTCGGGTGCTTGAAGTGGAGGATTACCGCTTCCTCGAATTTGGCGATGCGATCGAGCAAAGTTGCGTCTTCACGGCTGATCCCAGTTGGCTGGAGTATGACTACACCCGCGCCATGCTGATTGGCGCGCTGTGCCATGAAGCCCCCGAGAGCGCGCTGTTTTTAGGATTGGGCGCAGGTACCCTGACTCAGGCATGCCTCAAGTTCTTGCCCCTCGAAGATGTCGAAGCCATTGAATTGCGACCCGACGTGCCTCGTCTGGCCATCGAGTACCTGGGGCTGGACGATGACCCCCGGCTGTATATCCGTATCGGGGACGCACTGGAACTGCTCGAAAGCGCCGAGTCGGCGGACCTGATTTTTGTTGACCTCTATAACGACCTTGGGCCTGCGTCAGGGCATTTGGCCTGGGGGTTTCTCGAAAACTGTCAGAAGAAACTCAATCCGGGCGGGTGGCTGATCATTAACCAGTGGGCCACCGATGATGGCAAGCCCTTGGGGGCGGCCCTGTTGCGGGGGTTGTACCATCGCCATTACTGGGAGTTGCCGGTGAAGGAGGGCAACGTAATTCTCATGGTGCCGGCGGACCTGGAGCAGACACTGGACCCGGGCGCCGTGTCAGGGCGTGCTCAGGCGCTGGCGTCGTCGCTGGGGTATTCGCTGGAGCCCCTGATCAAGGCCATCCGGCCTGCCACGTAACAGCGTAAAGATGAAACGTTTTAGCCTTTGGCCCCGAGTGGCCAAGGGTTTTACGTTTTTTCGCGGTTCAAAATATCCTCAAAGCCCGGTCTATAGAGGCATACAGCGCTTTTTGCCTTAAAAAAACACTTCTTTTTTTTGATAAATCCGGTATAGTGCGCGCCGGCCTTTAGCCGGGCCACGTTTAGGTGTCGCATTTCCCGAAGCACGCTTCGGCTGCTCGTCCGTTTCGCGGACAACCCTGAACGCTCCATTCATTTAAACGTTTTCGCAAATCCCCGCCGACAAAGCAGCCAGGGCGACTCTTGAGTCTTACACGGCATGCGCAGCTTTGGAGCATGGGTCTTTGCGGATGCACTTAGAGGCAGACCCATGACCCAGGAAACCGGCGGCTTCGCCGCTTTTAATCTTAATCCGAACATTCTTGCAGCCGTCGCAGCGACTGGCTACGAAGAACCTTCGGCTATTCAGCAGCAATCGATCCCGATCATCATGGCCGGTCACGACATGATTGGTCAGGCGCAAACCGGTACGGGTAAAACCGCCGCGTTCGCCCTGCCGATCCTGCATCGCATCGATCCTGCTAAGCGCGAGCCGCAAGCCCTGATCCTGGCGCCAACCCGTGAGTTGGCGCTGCAAGTAGCAACCGCTTTCGAAACCTACTCCAAGCAAATGCCTGGCGTAACTGTGGTAGCCGTTTACGGCGGCGCGCCTATGGGCCCACAGCTGAAAGCAATCCGGAATGGCGCACAGATCGTTGTCGCCACACCGGGCCGTCTGTGCGACCACCTGCGCCGTGACGAAAAAGTATTGGCAACCGTGAACCACCTGGTTCTCGACGAAGCTGACGAAATGTTGAAGCTGGGCTTCATGGACGACCTTGAAGTGATCTTCAAGTCTCTGCCATCGACCCGTCAGACCGTTTTGTTCTCTGCAACCCTGCCGCAGTCGATCCGTGCCATTGCCGAGCGCCACCTGCGCGATCCGCAACACGTGAAGATCCAGACCAAGACTCAGACCGTTACCGCGATCGAACAGGCTCACCTGTTGGTTCACGCTGACCAGAAGACCTCGGCTGTATTGAGCCTGCTGGAAGTTGAAGACTTCGACGCCCTGATCATGTTCGTGCGTACCAAGCAAGCGACCCTGGATCTGGCCAGTGCCCTGGAAGCCAAAGGCTACAAAGCCGCTGCGCTGAACGGTGACATCGCCCAGAACCAGCGTGAGCGCGTTATCGACTCCCTCAAGGATGGCCGTCTGGACATCGTTGTGGCGACCGACGTGGCAGCACGTGGTCTTGACGTTCCGCGTATCACCCACGTGTTCAACGTTGATATGCCGTACGACCCTGAGTCCTACGTTCACCGTATCGGCCGTACTGGCCGTGCCGGTCGCGAAGGCCGTGCGCTGTTGCTGGTAACGCCGCGCGAGCGTCGTATGCTGCAAGTGATCGAGCGTGTAACCGGTCAAAAGGTTGCTGAAGTTCGCCTGCCGGATGCTCAGGCCGTTCTCGATGCCCGCATCAAGAAGCTGACCAACAGCCTGGCGCCGCTGGTTGCTGATGCCGAATCGACTCACGGCGATCTGCTGGATCGCCTGACTGCCGATATCGGTTGCAGCCCGCGTGCCCTGGCCGCCGCTCTGTTGCGCAAAGCCACCAACGGTCAAGCCCTGACCCTGGCTGCCATCGAGCGCGAACGTCCACTGGTGCCTAACAGCGCGCCGCGTGAACGTTCGGGTGATCGTCCTGAGCGTGGTGATCGTGAGCGTCGTGCTCCGGTTCCATTGGCCGAAGGCCGTGCCCGTTGCCGTACCGCGCTGGGTGCGCGTGATGGCATCGCTGCCAAGAACCTGCTGGGCGCTATCCTCAACGAGGGTGGCCTGGCACGTGAAGCAATCGGTCGCATCCAGGTGCGTGACAGCTTCAGCCTGGTAGAACTGCCGGAAGATGGCCTGGAAAAACTGTTGGCCAAGCTCAAAGACACGCGTGTTGCCGGCAAACAGCTCAAGCTGCGTCGCTACCGCGAAGATTAATCACTGCTGCAGTGATTGATCGATAAAAAAATCCCCGACATGTTCGGGGATTTTTTTTGGCCGGGATTTATACCAGGCGTCAGGTCGATCGCCTGCCTTCACCCGAACCGGTAAATATCCATGCCCAGCGCACCCAACGTCCAGCCTTCGTGAGCCACATCAAATGCACCTCCGGCCCCACGAGCGAAAAACAGAGGCAGCAAGTGTTCATCACTCGGGTGGTTGCGCCCGGCAAAGGGGGCGTTGCGCCGGTAGTCGTGAAGCGCTGCCTCATCGTCGGCCCCGAGTTTTTCAATCATCCAGTCCCGAAATGCCTTGGCCCAAGGCTCGATATGATCGGGGCCTGCGTGCCAGTCCAGTTCGCGCAAGTTGTGGGTGATGCTGCCGGAGCCGATCAACAGGATGCCTTCTTCGCGTAGATCGGCCAGGGCGCGGCCAATGGCAGTTTGAGCGGTTGGGCCCAAATGGCTGGGCAGCGAAACCTGTACCACGGGTATCTCCGCTTGCGGGTACATCAATGACAGGGGGACCCACGTGCCGTGATCAAACGGCCGCAGGGGATCCAGCCGGGCGGGCAGCCCTTTGTCAGCCAGTCGTTGCGCTACCTTGGCTGCCAGTTGCGGGTCGCCTGGAGCCGGGTATTGCACGGCGAACAAGGCGGGCGGGAATCCGCCAAAGTCATGCCAGGTTTCAGGAGCCGCGCCGCTGCTGACAATCAGTTCCGGGCTTTCCCAGTGTGCAGACATGACCACGATGGCCTTCGGCCGCGGCAGCTCGGCTGCCAAGCGGGTCAAGGCGGGCCCACTGGCGCCGGGTTCAAGTGCCAGCATCGGCGAGCTATGAGAAATAAACAGGCTGGGAAGCATGAAGAGGGCCCTCAAGGTTAAGATGCGTCATCTTCATCCTGATCAATGATCTACATCCAATATAAGTTTTAGTGGTTATCTATCGAATTTTAAGGTGAATCATGCAGGCTGATTTTTGGCACGACCGTTGGGAGCGTAATCAGATTGGCTTTCACCTGGAGCACGTGAATCCGTATTTAGAGCGTTATTGGCCAGACCTCGGCCTTGAGCCCGGTGCGCGCGTGCTTGTGCCGCTCTGTGGCAAAACCCTCGATTTAACATGGTTGGCGGCTCAGGGTTATGAGGTGCTGGGCGTTGAGCTGTCTGAGGCAGCGGTGCAGGCCTTTTTCAGCGAACATAATCTCAAGCCCAGGGTTAGCCAGCGGGGCGGCCTCAGTGTCTACGAGGCAGGGTCGGTGACTTTGCTGTGTGGTGATTTTTTTGCGTTGAGTGCTGAGGAGGTCGGGGACTGTTCAGGTGTTTACGACCGAGCCGCACTCATCGCTTTGCCCCCGCCTATGAGAGAGGACTACACGCGCCATTTGACGAGCCTCTTGCCAGTGGGTTGCCGGGGCCTGTTGATCACCCTCGATTACGATCAGAGCGAGATGAAAGGCCCGCCGTTTTCAGTGCCCGACCCGGAAGTTCAGCATCTGTTGACGGCGCATTGGTCAATCGAGACCCTGGAGCAACCGGACATTCTGGGTAAAAGCTGGAAGTTTTTGAAAGGTGGTGCGACCCGGTTGGTTGAGCGTGTGTACCGGCTGGAGAAAACGGCCTGACGCGCATCAAACCGACATGAAAAAGGGCGACCGAAGTCGCCCTTTAGGGTTCGTCGCCGGTGTTAGCCGCGGCGACGCAGTGCATCGATACGCTCTTCCAGCGGCGGGTGGCTCATGAACATACGGGCCAGCCCTTGTTTGATGCCGCCGTTGATACCAAAGGCCGCCAGGCTGTCCGGCATATGCACAGGCAGGCCTTGTTCGGAACGCAGGCGTTGCAGGGCACTGATCATGGCCGCCGTACCTGCAAGGTGAGCGCCAGCTTCGTCAGCACGGAATTCACGTTTGCGCGAGAACCACATCACGATGGCGCTGGCCAGGAAGCCCAAAACCAGTTCCGCGAAGATGGTCGCCACGTAGTAGGCAATGCCACGGCCTTCTTCGTTTTTAAAGATCACCTTGTCCACAAAGTTGCCGATGATGCGGGCGAAGAACATCACAAAGGTGTTCACCACCCCTTGCACCAGCGCCAGGGTCACCATGTCGCCGTTGGCGACGTGCCCGATTTCGTGAGCCAGAACCGCTTTTACTTCATCAGGTGAAAAGCGCTCCAGCAAACCTTGGCTGACAGCAACCAATGCATCGTTCTTGTTCCAGCCTGTTGCAAAGGCGTTGGCCTCATAAGCGGGAAAAATACCCACCTCCGGCATTTTTATCCCGGCTTCACGGGACAATTGCTCAACGGTTTGCATCAGCCATTGCTCATGGCGGGTACGGGGTTGAGTGATGACTTGGGTGCTGGTGCTCATCTTCGCCATCCATTTGGAAATGAACAGCGAGAACAGAGATCCTGCGAAACCAAAGACTGCACAGAAAACCAACAGCTGACTGAGGTTCAGATCAACCCCGTTGGCCGCCATGAACCCGTTGAAGCCAAACAGGCTCAGGGTGATGCTGGCAATCAGCACGACCGCCAGGTTAGTGGCCAAAAACAGCAAAATGCGCATCATGGTTGTAAGAATCTCCTCGTCTTAAGGTAGTGCCGCATGCGGGTATATAAGGTGCTGTTACAGGCTATTCAACCAAGTGACTATTTCAAACTGTGTCCTACAGGCTGATTCTAGTTGCAAGAAAGCCGTTTCCTAGTACGGATTGACTTTTTTTAGAGGCGAAAATTCGGTTTCGGGTCAATAAATACAAGGCATGGCGGTTTTAGCGAGGTACGGGGAGGAGGACAGCAGTCGAGTGGATGTGGCGGATGAAGAATATTTCATACAAAACATGCTGTACGACATTTGATGTGTCGCACAGCATGTTGGGAAATTACTGACGATAAGTTTTCAGGAAATTACCGATTTTTCCGATCGCCTGCTCCAGGTCATCGACCCGTGGCAGCGTGACGACGCGGAAATGATCGGGCCACGGCCAGTTAAAAGCCGTGCCTTGCACCACCAGCAGTTTTTCCGAAAGCAGTAAGTCCAGGACGAACTTCTCATCGTTCAGGATCGGGCAGACTTTTGGGTCAATGCGCGGGAATGCGTACAAGGCTCCCATGGGCTTGACGCAACTGACGCCTGGAATGTCGTTGAGCAGCTCCCAGGTACGGTTGCGTTGCTCGAGCAAGCGGCCATTTGGCAGGACCAGATCGTTGATGCTCTGATAACCGCCCAGTGCTGTCTGGATCGCGTGCTGACTTGGTACGTTGGCACACAGGCGCATGTTGGCCAGCATGTCGATGCCTTCGATATAGCTCTGGGCATTGTGTTTGGGGCCGGAGATGGCGATCCAGCCGGAACGGAAACCCGCTACGCGATAGGATTTGGACAAACCGTTGAAGGTCAGGCACAGCACATCAGGGGCCAGCGATGCGGTGCAAATGTGCACGGCATCGTCGTACAGGATCTTGTCGTAGATCTCATCGGAGAACACGACGAGGTTGTGCTGGCGTGCGATTTCCAACATGCCTTGCAACACTTCCTTGGAATATACCGCGCCCGTCGGGTTGTTCGGGTTGATGATGACCATGGCCTTTGTGTTCGGCGTGATCTTGGCCTTGATATCGGCCAGGTCCGGGAACCAGTTGGCCTGTTCATCGCACAGGTAGTGCACAGGATGGCCGCCTGCCAATGTTACCGCAGCGGTCCACAGCGGGTAGTCAGGGGCCGGGACCAGCACCTCATCACCGTTGTTGAGCAGCGCTTGCAGCGACATCACGATCAGCTCGGACACACCGTTGCCCAAGTAGATGTCTTCGATACCGACGCCTTCTACCTGTTTTTGCTGGTAATACTGCATCACCGCCTTGCGTGCGCTGAACAAACCTTTGGAATCGCTATAGCCCTGAGCGGTGGGCAGGTTGCGGATCACGTCCTGGAGGATTTCATCCGGGGCTTCAAAACCAAATGGCGCCGGGTTGCCGATATTCAGCTTGAGGATGCGATGGCCTTCCTCTTCCAGGCGTTTGGCGTGCTTGAGCACTGGGCCGCGAATGTCATAACAGACGTTGGCGAGCTTGTTTGATTTGCTGACCTGCATGGCGATGTGATCCCGAAAATGAACGATCCAGCCAGAGGTGATGCCTGACTGGGAAATTCTGTGTCTTCACACAGCGGCAATCCGCGTTGCTTCAACAATCCGTTTGAATGCAGATAACGCGGGTGCCAGACTGGCGTTTAACGAGGCGCAATCATACGTGCCACCCGACCCCTGGAAAAGCCACTGGTCGGGGGTTTTTCAGTGACAGGGGGATAACCATGCAGAAGTTGGAAAAAACGCTGGACGAGTGGAAGGCTATGCTCGATCCGGAGCAATACAACGTATGCCGTCTCAAAGGCACCGAGCGGCCATTCTCAGGCAAGTACAACGCCACCAAAACAGAGGGTGTTTATCACTGCATCTGCTGCCATGCACCTTTGTTCGATGCTAAAGCCAAGTTTGATTCGGGGTGCGGCTGGCCGAGTTTCTATGAGCCGATTGGCGAGAGCGCAATGGTCGAGATCCGTGACGTGAGCCACGGGATGATTCGCACCGAAGTGGTGTGCGCCACGTGCGACGCGCATTTGGGGCATGTATTTCCCGACGGCCCACCGCCAACAGGCCTGCGCTACTGCATCAACTCGGTGTGTCTGGATCTCGTACCGCGCGACTGAACATCACTTTTCGAGGCTCCGTCATGACCGATAACGTGTTGAATATCCCTTGCACTACGCTGACGGGTGAAACAAAAACCTTGGCCGACTTCAACGGCAAAGCGCTGCTGGTGGTCAATACCGCCAGCAACTGCGGGTTTACGCCTCAATACAAGGGCCTTGAGGCCCTGTGGCAGCAGTACAAGGATCGCGGGCTGGTGGTTCTCGGGTTTCCTTGCAACCAGTTCGGGCAACAGGAGCCGGGGGACGAGGCGGCCATTTCGCAGTTTTGCGAGATCAATTTCGGGGTGAGTTTCCCGCTGTTCAAAAAAATTGAGGTCAATGGTGCCCAGGCACACCCGTTGTTCAAGGCGCTTAAAAAGCGCGCGCCGGGGTTGCTGGGCTCGACAGCGATCAAGTGGAATTTCACCAAGTTCCTGATCAGCGCCGACGGTCAGACCATCAAACGTTATGCCCCGCCGACCAAACCCAACGCGTTAAAACCCGACATAGAAGCGCTGCTGGGCTAAGCGCTGCTTCACGTCCGGTCAACTTCTCAGGGCTTCAAGGGCACCCAGGTGTCCAGCAGCGCCTCAAGCTCTTCGCGGCGGAAGGGTTTGGCCAAGTAGTCGTTCATGCCCGCTGCCCGGCAACGCTCGCGCTCTTCGGGCATGGCATTGGCGGTCAGGGCCACAATCGGCAGGTCCGGCCAGCGCTCACTTTGGCGGATCTGCCGGCCGGCTTCGTAACCATCCATGACCGGCATGTTGCAATCCATCAGCACCAGGTCGAAGTCGTGTTGTTCCAGCTGATTCAGGGCTTCGCCGCCGTGTGCGGCGACCACCACATCGCATCCCAACTTGCTCAACATGCCTTTGGCCACCAACTGGTTGACGGGGTTATCTTCGACCAGCAGGATTCGCGCGCGATGTTCGGTTGGCTGACTGCTGACAGGCACGCGCAAGGCTTCGTCATCGTCTTTTTGCAGCAGGTGCAGCAGGCTTTGATAGAGCGCTTTGCGCGACAGTGGACGGGCCTTTTGTTGCAAGGGCGCGAGGGCATTCACCTGATCGCCGGGCATGAAGTTGCCATAGGCCGTGACCAGCAAAATCGGCGCACTGATAGCGGGGCGCAAACCAAACAGGCATTCCGGGCAATCGGTGATCAACAAGTCAGGGTCAACGCCTGCCAGTGAATCGTCGATGGAAAAGCGCCGGTAGTTCAAGCCCCAGGTCGGTAACAGGTTGCCAAGCAGCTCAGACAAGCCGCTGCTGGCAGTGGTGACGGCAATGACCTTGCCTTGCAATGGCGTGGGCGAAATGGCCGGCGTGTGGCAGGGCAGCGGCAGGTCGGCGCAGAACTGGCTGCCAAAACCGACTTCTGAGCTGATGGTCAGACGTCCTTGCATGACCTCGCACAGGCTGTTGGTCAATGCCAGGCCCAATCCGGTGCCGCCGAATTGCCGGGTAATACCCGCGCCAGCCTGGGTAAAGGGTTTGAAAATTCTGGCCTGGGCTTCTTGGGCAATGCCAATGCCGGTGTCGCAGACCTCGATGCGCACTCGGTCGTTTTGTGCCTGCAGGCGTACATCTACACGACCAAAGCGGGTGAACTTCAACGCGTTGGACAGCAAATTGCTGACGATCTGCCGCACCCGCGTCGGGTCGCCGATCACCAGTGCCGGGAAGTGCGGGTCAATCAGGCAAGTCAGTTCGACGCTGGGAGCAGCGTTCTGCGACAGCAAGCTGGCGGTGTCTTCAACCAGCGCACCGAGGTCAAACGCAATGTGTTCGAGCTCCAATTGCCCGGCATCGAATTTCGACAGGTCGAGAATGTCATTGAGCAGTTCGACCAGCACTTTGCCCGAATCGTGGGCGATTGACAGTTGCTGGTGCTGCTCGGCATTCAACGGGCTGTCCAGGCTCAAGGCCAGCATGCCCAGCAGGCCATTGAGCGGGGTGCGTATTTCGTGGCTCATGTTGGCGAGAAACGCCGAGCGCGCCTGGGCCATCTCCAGCGCCGTGCTGCGAGCGGTTTCGAGCTCTTCATTGGACTGCGTCAGGCGCGCGTTGATCGCCTTGAGCTCCTGGGTGCGGGCCGACACGATGTGTTCCAGTTGCGCCAGGTACTCGGTCAAGCGGTTCTCGGCGCTGCGCCGGTGTTCGATTTCTCGCACCAGGGCGTCAAATTGCTGGTTGGCCACGTTGACCAGCACCCCGATCTCGTCGTCCTCATGGCCGGGCGGGCAATCAATACGCGATTGTGTGGGATCGCCGGGTTTGCTGTTACTCAGGTCGCGAATCACCCGGACCAGAGGCTTGGTCAGCATCACGTAAAACAACCCGAGCAGCAGCCCGGACAAAATCAGGCTGCGGGCAAAGCCGGTGAGCAGGGTCACTTCTGCACGGTGCAAGAAACGGCTGCCAAACGGGTAAGTGTCCACCTCTAGGTGCAGCACGCCCACACTTTGCTCGGGCAGATGATTGAAGTAGAGCCGGTCATCGAATGAGCGATTGGCGCCGAACAAAAAGTCACTCAACGTGCGGTAGCGGCCGTCTTCGGGCTGATCGTGCACCGAGGCCAGCATCGATTTGTCGTTATCAATCAACTGCGCGCCAATGATGGCGGGTGAGCGCAGGAGCCCCAGCGCGAGCTCTTGCGCCAGTTCAGAGTCGAGGTTGTAGGCAATCCGTGAGGCCGGGTTATGGCTGATCTCAAGCAAGGATTGGATTTCACGATTGATGGCAGCGTTTTCGCTGGCATAATCGATGCCAATTTGTAGCAGGCTGAGCAGCGTCCCCAGTACAAAGCCGACCAGCACTGTCAGCCGCGCCTGTTTGAAAGACAGGCGGTGGGTGAGTTTTATATCCATAGGGTGCTGCACCTGTTTCCATTCCTTTCGCCGGACCAGAGATTAACAGGTTAGCCGACACGCGGTGCCGGGATCATCCTGCTGGCTCGTATCGGTTACTTCGGGAATGGATATCCAGGCCGTTCCATCAATGCGCAATCTGTGTATCAGTCTGAGGAGATGTTGTGGATTCTAAACTGAATGCCTTTCTGGAGCGTGCCGACGCTGTGCTTGCGCGTATTGAGCCCTTGTTGCCAGCGATTCGTGAGCCTGTGGACTGGGAGCATGCCCTTGCCGCACGCTGGCAGCGAGAAGGACGTGCAGGGTATTTGCTGGCGCTGGACGTCAGCCTTGAAATGCGCCTGAGCGACTTGATCGGCATTGATAAACAGCGCGATCAGTTGGGGCGCAATACCAAACAATTCCTTGACGGTTTACCGGCGAACCACGCATTGCTGTGGGGCTCGCGTGGTACGGGCAAATCCTCGCTGATCCGCGCGCTGCTGGCCGAATACGCCTCACGAGGGTTGCGCCTGATTGAAATCGAGCGCGATCATCTGGCGGATCTTCCGCGGGTAGTTGAAGCGCTACAGGGGCTGGAACAGCGCTTTGTACTGTTTTGTGATGACTTGTCGTTTGAGGCGGGCGAGGGCGATTACCGCGTGCTGAAAAGTGTGCTGGACGGCTCGCTGGAGCAGGCGCCAGAAAACGTCCTGTTGTACGCCACTTCCAACCGTCGGCATTTAGTGCCGGAGAACGAAAGCGATAACGAACACTGGAAACGTGTGGACGGAGAACTGCATCCCAGCGAGGCAGTCGAGGACAAAATTGCGTTGTCTGACCGCTTTGGTCTGTGGCTGTCGTTTTATCCGTTCACACAAGAACATTTCTTGAGCGTGGTTGAGCACTGGATCGGCGTATTGGCGACCAAAGCCGGTCTGCAGTGGCAACGTGATGAAGCGCTGGATATTTTGGCAGTGCGTTGGGCGACCGGGCGCGGCAACCGTAATGGTCGTTGCGCCTATCAGTTCGCGCGCTACTGGGTCGGATTGAAATTGCTGGAGCAAACCAATGATTGATTTGAACGCCACAGGCGCAGGCCTGGACGGTTACACCTTGTTAAAGGCGCAGTTGGAATCTCTGCTGGCCGATGAACGTGACTTTATTGCCAACGCCTCGCAGTTTTCGGCGTTTTTGTTTCATCAACTGGACGACCTCAACTGGGCCGGCTTTTACCTCAATCGCAATGAAGAGCTGGTGCTTGGGCCATTTCAGGGCCAGATCGCCTGTGTCCGCATCCCGTTTGGACGGGGCGTCTGCGGTGCAGCCGCTGCCACCCGTCAGACTCAGCGGGTTGACGATGTGCATGCGTTCCCTGGCCACATCGCCTGCGACAGCGCGTCGAACAGTGAGCTGGTGGTGCCTTTGGTCAAGGACGGTCGCTTGATTGGCGTGCTGGACCTGGACAGTCCACGTATTGGCCGTTTCACCGAGCAGGATCAACACGGCATTGAAGCGCTGGCGGCGATCTTTTTGCGTTTAAGTGACTGCTAAGCCGCAAGCCCGGCCTTGCGCAGCAGGGCATTGATATCCACGTCGTCAATTTGCCCAGGCTCAAGAAAGCGCCGGGCGTATTGCATAAAAATCTGTTCGTGCATAAACAACGCAAACAGTTGCGGGTCGATATGAGCGTCGTGGCACATGGCTGCCATGATGCTCAGCGCTTCGCTCAATGTTTTGCCCTTTTTGTAGGGGCGGTCCGAAGCGGTTAATGCCTCAAAGATATCGGCAATCGCCATCATCCTCGCTGCCAGACTCATTTCTTCGCGCTTAAGCCGTTTCGGATAACCGGTGCCGTCCATTTTTTCGTGATGGCCGCCCGCGATTTCAGCGATATTGCCCAAATAGCTCGGGAAAGGCAGGTGCTTGAGCATGAGAATGGTCTGCACGATGTGGTTGTTGATGATGTAGCGCTCTTCGCGGGTCAGCGTGCCACGGGTTGTACTCAGGTTGTACAGCTCGCCACGATTGAATTTGTAGGGAGGGACGTCCAGTTGAAAACCCCAGATATTGTCGGGTTCAATCCGTTCCGATTCGTTGCGCTCAAACAGGTGTTCCGGTTTGTCGGCCAACAAACGTTCGGTGACGGGCAAAGGGTGTTCCTCACGCGTTGCTTGACGCTTGTTTTCCTCCCATGACACCCCTAAACGATCATCCAGCGTGCGCGTCCAGGTGCGCAGGGCAATGGTTTGCAGGCGTTGCAGATCGGCCTCGGCCATGGCCTCGCCCCCCATGTTGCAATGTGCGACGAAGGCAAAATCGTCATCCAGGGCGGCCAGGGCTGCTTCAAGGATCTGCGTCAATTGCTGATCGTTTCCGCCCAACGCCCGGCCTTGCCAATAACTGACCCATGCATCGCGCTTGAGTACTTCAAAACGGGTGCGTATCTCATGAATGCGGTCGTACAGCGTTTCAAGTTTGGTGGCTTTGTCCACAACGTACTCGGGAGTCGTGACTTTGCCGCAGTCATGCAGCCAGGACGCGATGTGCAGCGCCTCCCATTCTTCGTCGGTGGGGCTGTAGTCCTCAAATTCAGGTGCCTGGCTGGCAGACGCGGCTTCAGCCAACATCAGGGTCAGGGCCGGTACGCGTTGGCAGTGGCTGCCGGTATAGGGGCTTTTGGCGTCGATGGCGCCTGCCAGCAATTGAATGAATGCATCCAGCAGTTGCTTTTGCCGCTCCTGTAAACGCTGACTTTCGATGGACACGGCCTGGATGAAGGCGATCCGGTCGGCGCGCAGGTGCTCCCGGTCTTCATTGGAGCCACTGTTGTTAAGCAGCAATACCAGAATGCCGACGGTTTCGCCGTGACGGTTGTGCAGGCGAATGCCAAGTAAGTGTGCGCTGTGGGTGTCGAGTGCTTGCAAGACGGGTCGCAGGTCGCCTGACTGCTCAAGGTTGAGCGTGCACACCACGCTGTCGCTGCCTTGGCGCAGTGTGCGCAGCCACTGGGGATAGTCGCGCGCATCCGCATGTATAGGCGAACGCTGCACAATGCCTAAGTCTTGGGCCTGATCACCAATGATCAAGCCTTTGAGGGCAAACTCAGGGCCATCGTTGTCGGTCAGGTAAATCAGCCCGGCTTGAGCCTGAGCGATTTTCATGGTCTCCAGCACCACCGATTGCAGTAACGGCTCAAAGCGGGTGTGGGCCGACAAGCTGGCCGTGATTTCAAAAAAGCTCGCCAGGGTTTCTTTCATTCGACGCATGGATGACGCGAGTTGGTCAATCTCGAGCACGGGTGAATGAGGGCTCGCAGGGTAATCAAAGTCAAAACGGCGTATGGCTTCGGCCTCTTGCACCAGCCTGCGCAGCGGTTTGACCAGTAACCGGGAAATCAGCCAACCCACGGGCAGGCATAGCAGCACAATACCCAGTGTGACCAAGGCGCCCTGCCATCGCATCCGGTATGCGTCGGCGAGCAGTTCATCCTTCGGGACCATCAGGGCCAAGTGCAGGCCGTTGAGCGCGCCATCGCTAAGTCCGGCCCTCGACACGATCCACTGACGCTGGTCTGCCGTCAGCTCAGCGGTGTTCTCGGCAGAGCGAGTGATCAATGCGCCCAAGGCCGGACTGAGTTGCTCCACTTTCGGCAACTGAGAGGATTCTGGAGCCGCGACCAATTTTGAATAGTCAGGGTAAGCGATTGCATTGTTGTCCTGATCGAACAAGGCTATTTCTGTGTGCGGCGTGACTTTGTGTCTGGCAAGCGTGGCGGACAATTGCGACAGGGTCAGATCGGCGCCCATAACGACTTTCGCAGAACCGCGGCCGGACAGGGTGGTGCCAACCTCACGGGTGGAAAAAAACAGATAGGGGCTGGTCGTTATTTCGTTGTTAATACCCCGGGCGGGGATAAACCAGCTGCGCTGGCGTGGGTCGTAGGTTTCATTGGGGTTGTCGCGCTGGCCCGCCAATGACAAGGATTCATCATAGAAAAAGTGTCGGGACAGCGGCTTAATCTGGTCTGAGCGTTGAATGCTCCAAGCTTCGTAAGCGGCTGATTGTGGGGCAGACAAACGGTCTTTAGCCGCTTTTGTCCGCAGCGGACGAACCAGAAAAAAATTCCCCTGCGCATCCCCCACATACAGCGCCGCCAGGGCAGGATTGTCCTTGAGCGTCTGGACAAATGGCTCCAATAAGGCCATCCGGTCTTCGGCTCGCTCAATGCCTGTATTGGCATTGAGCGAAAGCAGCCTCAGCGCATGACGAATCGGTTGATAGGTGTGCTGTAAATCTTGCTGAACATCCTGTTCGATCTGGTGGAACAACTGTTGGCTGCTGTTAAGAATAATTCGCGTTGTTTGCAAGTAATTGAAAATACCCAGCGCTACACCGAGCACTATCAACAGCAACGTAAACATCACACTGATGTGCACATGCAGCGGAAACTGACGCTTGCTGGCGGGCGCAGTCATGGGCATTAAGGAGTCTCCGCTGTGAACAAGCTTCAGGTCGCCTTAAGCATAGTAGGGCCGAATAACCTGCGCTTTTTTTGTGTTCACAGCGGGAAGGGGGTAATCAGTGGTTCAGTTTCTCAAGTTCAGTCAGCAGTGTTTGCTCCATCGATGCCATGGCATCAATTACCTGCTTGCAGCAGTGATGCACGGTACTGAGATCGGCCTTCTCAAGGGCCTCGCATTGCGCTATCAAGAGGTGTGCACTGACAATTCGGGCTGCGCCTTTAATGCGATGTGCCAACTCTGAAAAAGGTGCCAGTCCGTCTTTTGTCGTCAGTTTTTGAAGCTCTTCAAGGTCGATGCGGTTACTGCGCAGGATCTCTTCAAGCAAGCGTTTGACGCGAATCGGATCAGAACCGGAAAGGGCATAAAGACTTTCGATATTAAAGGCGACTTCGCTCGAAGCGGGCTTGAGTTCGTTCAAGCGCTTACTTAACAACGTGAGGCTTATGGGTTTGAACATGCAGTCGTCCATGCCTGCCTCCTGGCAGTTGAGGCGTTCTTCGGGCTGCGCATTTGCGGTAAATCCTAAAATCACGCAAGGCGTGCGTTGTTCGGCGTGCTCGAGATGGCGAATGGCCCGAGTCAAGTCATAACCGTTCATCACAGGCATATTGCAGTCCGCAATAACGACATCAAATACGCCCTGTTTCCAGAGCTCTAACCCTGCAGCGCCGTGCTGCGCGGTCGTAAACATATGCCCCAGAAACCCCAGTTGCTGACACATCAGCAGGCGATTGGCCGGGTGATCATCGACTACCAGTACATTTAACGGACGGGTGCTCTGTGCGACTTCCGGCTCTTTTTCCGCCTGTTCCAGGCAGGGCGTAAGGGAGGGAAGTTTCAGGGTGATATTCACTTGCGTCCCCACAGTGGGCTGACTGCTAAGTGTCAGCGTGCCGCCCATCATTTCGCACAGGCTTCTGCAGATGACCAAACCCAACCCTGCGCCGCCCAACGCCAGTTGCCCGGAGTTTTCAACTTGTGAGAAGGGGCGGAATAGCCGGGCCTGATCGGCTTCATTTATACCAATGCCGGTGTCCTGCACGCTGAGTTGAAGCTCCACCTGGTCCGGGACCTCGGTGGGGCGCACATCCATTTGCAGCGTGACCTGCCCCCGTTCAGTGAATTTGATTGCATTGCTGATCAGGTTGGTCAGGATTTGTTTGAAACGCAGCGGGTCGATCAGTACATCCGGGGCTTCATGCTCAGGAGTGAACTTAAGGGCCAGGGTCAGTTTCTTTTGGCGTGCCAGACCGTCAAACACCCGAATGACTGCGTTGGCCAGTTCACGCAGGTTGACACGTTCTGCAGACAAATTCAGTCGGCCGGATTCGATGCGGGCGATATCAAGGATGTCGCCGATCAACTCCAGCAGGTCTTTGGCCGAGTTATATGCCACTTCGATGGAAGGCCGGTCCAACTGCCCCTTGTCGGCGCGTTTTAACGTCAGTTCCAACAGGCCGATGACAGCAATGAGCGGAGTGATTTGTAGAAACAAAAGATGGGGATATATCCCCATTTATGTATTGAATGAGCAGAGCGATTTGCAGATTTTACAAAAAATATCTTGACTTGAATTATTTTTTAGTTTCGTGTATGCTTTGCATTGCACGTAGTGCAATGTGAGAAAAAAGGCATTTAACCTGTTTTTGATTTTTGCTTTTATTAACGATATACAAGCATATAATCTTTTAATTCGTTACGAGTAAACACTATTTCATCAAAAACTTGAACGTTATAGTTTTCGTAAGTGCCATCTTGATTTTTCCGCATATCTGCTGTTGTTGTGTATTTAGTGCAAGTTTTATCATAAGAATTAAAAAAATACTTAACATCAATAGCGCTTGTTGTACCAATTTTATTATACGATTTGCCGTTGCAATCTTTATATGCTTGTGCATATGACGCTTTGATTTCTGCTGCTTCTTTTGCGAGTTGTGCAGTTCGTGCTGCTTCTTCTTTTGCGTTGTTTATAGACTCTTGATACGTGATTACAATAGCCTTACCGTTTGAATCATAAGACGACTCAAACGGCTTCATAAATGGATATTTCACTGCAATCATAAACCAGACGAAAAGCCAAATTGGGATTAAAAGACAATCAAATCCTCTCCCGTTCATAAATCAAACCTCGTTGCGAAAATTCGCAATTGCTTTGATAAGTGCAAGCGTCGCTTTGCAATGAAAATAAGAGCGATGAGTTTTTTCAACTTGTATGTCGAAGTGTTGTATAGCAGTAGTAAGTTTTTGCCATTGTTCTGCATCAGTAAATTCAGAAAACAAAAGCATTGCACATTGTTGAGAGTATGAGAAATCTTTTAAATCGTGATTTTTTATGTGTGTTGATAGAAACGTAAAATCGAAACTTGCATTATATGCGACACAAACGCGATTGTTCATAAAGCGAATAATTTCAGGATAAATCTCTGAAAAAGTTGGCGCATTCATAACGTCATTATCAGTAATGCCGTGAATGGCTGTTGCGTCTACGGGGATAGGTTTAGATGGTTTTATCAAAGTATCAATCAAGCAATTACCAAATTTATCGATAAGCGATATTTCAACTATTTCATCATCAGCACTTAGTCCAGTTGTAGAAACGTCAAGAACGCATAAACTTTCATCTAACATATTAAGTGCTTTTTGTTTTGCACTACGCTGGTATGAACTCAAAGGCTTTCTACGCTTCGGCTTTGTTGCTGCTATACGTGTTCTTTCTGCTTTACGCTCATTGATTGATTTTTGCATTGTTAACGCTTGTTCTTTTGTAAAAATCTCAACCCACCTTGCGCCTTTATTTATGCCTCGGCCCCACGCTCCAAAAGTTTTGGGGGTTGCTTGTTCTTTCAAAAGTTTTAAAGCCCATTTGTCGATGTTTTTTTCATAGATACTAAAATCTATATCATTGATAAATGTAGCGTCGTTATATAGTTCAAGATAGTCTTGCTTGTCTTGTTCTAAGCGTTTTTGAACTGCTTTGCTTTTAGGATACATAATGTTTAATGTTTGTTATTTCTTAATCATAACATTTTGTAGTAGTTCAATAGGGAGTTAGTGCAAAAATGTTTTTACTTCAATTTAAATCTTTTAAGTACTTCCCTCTCGGGGGTAGGGGGGGATTCAAACACTCTATGAAAATGAATATAGACAGCAACGCAAAAACCCGCTGTGCGGGCTTCACGAAATCTTTTGAACGTTTTTGGTTTTGCTCTTCTTGGATAATTCTAAAATAACTGTCGCAACCTTTGTTTCCGGGCCTTACAGACAGTTTTAAAATTAAGTATTAGTGTATTAAAAAGCGTAGTCAATAAAAAAGAGCCTTTCGGCTCTTGCATTTGGGTTTTATTTGTTACAATGGAGTTACGAGCAAAATTATAAGAAATGAAACCGACCCATACGGCTATTATAGCATTTAAAAATAAAAAGCAAGTTTTAACAAAAGAAAATATTGAAGAAATAAAATCCGACATTGAACTTTTCCAACGTTCTGATATTAGTATCAATGAATTAGTAGCAAAAGTGAAAATAATTATCTCTCAATTTAATACATCAACTAAAACATTCGAACTATCCTATCAAACCGCAATCGTTGGTTTGCCTTTTTTGAATGACAAAGAAAATTTAGATTTTCAATATGTTCAGTCATTGAAAGAAGCACCAAAGAAACAGAACATAATTCAAGCAAAGCAAAAATTGGATTTTCAGTATAGGGCAAAAATAGAGGATTATGACAAAGAAGTAATTGCGCTTGGCAACATAATCTTCAATTTGTTTTGTTATCTTTCGACTGATACAGTTTTGAAAAGGCTTATTATTGAGGCGAGCAAGATACCAGCATTTAAAAAAGAACTTGAAAATATAGAGATTTACAAAAATATAAAATTCTCGGATTTTCGTTGTGCTGGAACAATATTAGATAAACTTTACGAATATTATATTGATTTGACGACAATCATTCACGCTGCGACAAAAGATTTCGAAGGGCGTGAAATGGAGGGGAAAGACAAAGTAACATTGAAGCGACTAAAAAGAATAATCAGAAGAGTTGCACGAAAGCAGCGTGAAATATTTTTGCTAAAAAATCGAAAAATCGGAGCAAATAGCGAAGCATATTGTAGTAACGAGTTACTTGAATATCAAAAAGAAAGAGATATTGAACAGCAAGAATTTATTGATAATACTGAAATTGTTTACTCTACTGACGGAATTGAGCAGAAAGTACCGCTTTCAAAATTCGCTTTGACAGATGAACGTAAAGCGTCAGAAATTTATATGAAAATTAAGGACTTAGAAAAAGTCGCAGAAAACAAGGGTTACGTTGCATTATTTACAACGTTTACTTGCCCCGCTGAATTTCATTCAAACCCTGCATATGGTAGAAATTGCTGGAACGGCTCAACGCCGCGAGAGGCATCTGATTGGCTTTCTACAAGACTTGTAGCTTTGAATAAGGATAGAGAAAGATACGAGATTGAAACGCTAGGTATGTGGTGTAAAGAGTCTCACAAAGACCAGTGCATTCATATGCACTCGATGTTTTTTGTCCGTCCTGAGCAAGCGGATGAACTGATTAGTCTTATTCACAAGCACTATTCTCATAGTGAGAATGCTGTGAGGATTGTTCGTATATCAGAAGAAGAAGCAAAAAAATCAGGTAAGAAAGGCGCAAGCCCTGCGAGTTACATCACAAAGTACGTAATTAAAAGTCTTCGTGAGAAATCTGACGAGTCGATGAAAAACAAAGCAGTTGCTCGTTTATGGGGTTTCAGAATGTATGGTTTTTTTGGGAAAACTCAAACAATATTATGGCGTTCATTTGATAGGTTTTTCGACAAAGAACCACACGAACTATTGAGCACATTCAAAAATAAGGCTTTTGTACAACTTGCAAAATTGAGACAAGGAGGGCAGTTTTGGGCATTTTGTGAGTATGCTAATGAATTTGTTCAGTCTGTCATTGTTGAACACAATGCAGTGGCTTGGAGTGGATTCGAATTTATTAGAAAAGTGAAGTGGGGGTATCGAGTCGTAGGAACTGATGATTGTCTACAAACAAAGTTTGAGTGTAGTTTGAAAACGAACTTTGCTTGAAGATAAAGAGCCAGCGGCCCTCATCATTTTAAGGCTTTTTCAGTCCGCGCAATTCGTTCTTTATTTTATAGTCATCTGCTGTTTCAGCCATTTCTTCAAGCGTTTGATTTATTGGCTCGTAAGTTTCAAACTGCTTAAAGAAGTCATTCTGTTTAGCCTCAATGTCATACCTTGATTTTTGAGCATTGTTTTTTGTCATTAAATCAACGACGAAAACACTGACAGCACTAGCAATATCTCTCAAACGTTCAATCATCAAGTCAAATCGTTCTGATAAAGCATCAATCTTATTTTCTAATGCGCTATGCTTGCTAGTCAATTCTTTGTTTTTACTTGTTAAATCTATATTGATTTTTAATAAACCCTCGGATGATTTGTTGATGCGCTCTATCGATTTATTCTTTTCTAAAAGTTCATCATTTACTTGTTCTAATAACTCATTTTGCTCCTTTAATTTCAAGTTATAAAAACTAAACTGTCTTTCAATTTTCGGTTTTTTAGCATCTTCTTCAATCAAGCGCATACGTGCGTTATTCTCTTTTGTTTTTTCAAGTTTCTTTGCTTCAACATCATATTTTTCAAGCATCTTGTTAGAATGTTGATAGAACAAAGTTTGAAAATATTGAGCCTGAGTTTTTTTTGCAGAATATGCGCGATTAGAAAAATCGAGGGGGATGGCGTTAGGATATTCGTCTTTTAACTTTTCAATATTTGCGTTTACAAATTTCTTTTGAGCAGTAAGTAAGTCATATTTACCAGTCCGCTTATTTTTAGCATCTACAAAAATATGAGGATGATTGCCAACTTCGTCGCCGTGAAAAACTATCAACTTTATTGGGTAGTCGGGAAAGTTGTCTTTGTAGAATGAGTGAATATTAGATATTAAATCAGCAGTACTCACTTCGACTTTATTGTGCGTAGGGATTTTAAAGAATGCCTCTTGAACGAAAATCTTATTGCGTGAAATATCAGATTTGTTTTCAATCATCTTATTGTGAAGTTCAAAAAACTTTCTAACTGTTTCTGTTTTTTGACTTTTACGTGCAAACTCAAACTGACTTAATTCATTAATATCACTTTCAATATCTACTAAATTCTTTTCGTCGAGAAACTTTGAGAGTAAAATTTTTAAAGGGTCGTTATCATCTGTGATTGAATTGTGCCACTTATTAACTTTTGCTTTGTACTTACTCAACGTATCAGATGTTTTAGATTTCTCATCTTTTGTTTTTTGTTCAGTCACAATATTAGTGATAAAACTTTCTTGGATTTCTACCTTTTGTTTTTCTGTTAATGTGTTGAGTGCGATTGGAGATTTGCCCAGCGAAGGAGAATAAACTAAATTTAAATGAGAGCGCTCGTTGTCCCATTCTAAAACTTTTGTTGCTAAAATTTTGTTTTCAACAGTCGGAGAAATTCGCAGAGAGTGAGCAAGACTTTTGAAAAGTCGAGACATTCCAATGCTGTTATTTTTGAAGTTGAGATGTTTATAAATCATAGTTGTTGTTTTTTTTGTAGCCATTTTGTTCACCGTTTTTTGATTTTATGTTTTCCTTTTGTGTATGAATTTAGAAAAATTATGAGCGATAAAGCGATATTTTTATAAATACTTTTTAGAAATTGATTAAAAAATAATGAGCATATGCGATATTTTTTAAACCATTTCGTGTGATGCTTTTGTTCTTCGCTTTGCTTTTGATTTTGCTTCTGTCTCCGACAGGACGAGTGAAACTTGGAACCTCATCTTTTGCGTAGCAAAAGTGTGGTGGAAAGTGTAGCGAGTTACTTATAACAACACATAATTACATTTATAATAATTGTAGCATTTTGAAAGTCAGACATATGCAATTAGCAACATTTAATATTGAAAGCATTTTAAACTTCAAGCAGTAAAAAAGATGTGATTTCTAATCACGTCTTTTTTACTGCTATGCGTGAATACCTCTGCGAGCAGTGTAGCCGTCTGGTGTAACGTCAATCGTATCTAAATGCTTATCAGCGTGAAAAATATCTATCGAGTAATATTTTTTTCTGAGTGGTGTGATGATAAGTTTCACAGATTGCGAATGAAGAAAATTATTAATTTTCATTCTGCCTTTCTCTGAAATCAGCAAACGAAAAATCTCTTTTGTGTTTATGTCTGACTTGCTCGATAAATGTATTGAGCTGATTTTTAAATTGATTTTATGTTCGTCTGTTTTTAGTTTGTCTAACTCGCTGCTTAACTCATCAATCTTAATCGAGATATATTTTTGAGCGCTCTCTGATGTTTTTTCGAGCATCGCAAAAGTATTTTCAAGTGCCTTCTCTTTCAGAATTATTTGCCCAGTAATTTCATTATGCTCTTTTTCAAGCGCTTTAATATCTTCATTTTTGGTTGTGATTAAATTGAATGGCATTTTGTTTTGATATGCAAAAAATATCTCTTCAATACGTGCATATCTATATCTAACGCCCATTTTTTTCTTTGCATATTCGCACTGTCCACAAGTTGACGAATGACAAACTAAATCAACGTACATTGATTTTTGTGCTTGATAGCGTAGCGTCGAACCACACGCACAGAATACCAACCCCCTGAGAACGTTTTTAAATTCTTCGGCTTTCCGCCCGGCAAGTTTTGGGTCTTGTCGCTCTTTTAGGGATGCTCCGATCAACTTGTCGTGCAGCCGCGGCAAGTTGCAATTTTCCAGGCACCTACAGCGTCATTGGACGAAAAGTGACCGAAAAATCATGTACGGAGAGCTTTTTCGACCGGTTCTCCGTGTT
>NZ_JAAQWY010000041.1:0-33375 GCF_012985765.1 Pseudomonas sp. WS 5071
TCTCCAGGCACTACCGCGCCTCCTGCTTTGAGCTTGGTGCGCCAAGCATACAGCGTCGCTTCGGGGACACCTTCTTGGCGAGCGAGCTCAGCTACGGAGTGGTTGAGTGGCGGGAGTAACTTGTTCAGCAGGGCAGCTTTACGCTCAGGTGAATAGCTCGACATTACAGCTCTCTTTGACGCCCCCGATCTATCGTTTTGATAAATCAGCTCAGGCGACAACTAGCCTGACACCGGGGGCCCGTTTCCAAACCGCGTTTCATTTTTAATAGGGCTCATGACTGCTTCTGCACGATAACTGCCTGCCACGAAGGGCAGTTCCCCGCCAGAAGCAGGCTTTTACGAACGACGAGTTCTGGCAAAATCGGACGTTAAAGTCTTCACCGTAGGCCCCTTTTTAACCCTACAACGGCAGTATTGCGTGACTTTGTTCAAATGCTTGCTTTGGATTGGAGCTCCGTGCATACGTTGCATACCAACGCGAGCATGATCCGCCAGCGCTGCGGAACGGTGACCAATGAGCACGGATCGGACTTAGTCAGCATGTTGCAGCTGGCATTGAAGTTGTAGCCGCTTGTAGCTCTGCACACTGAGTTCTGTGCATCCCACTAGCGTGTTGTTTGGACAAAAAACCGCCTCGGCTACGCCGAAGCGGCAGACTTCTCAACTATTACTGACCTTTGACGTAGTCTCGTAGCCGTTGAAAGACATCTTCATAATGGAGTGGTGAGCGTAAACGGAAGGCGCATCTCTTCGACAGGCCCGGTATCCCGGCCACACATTTCGTCATGCACGCATTGCTGCACCAGCACACAAGGAAATGCCGGCACGGTCTGCAGCAAATCACGCAGGTGGGTCATCGAACGCAGGTGCATCGGCTTGGCCGCCTCGTCAAGCAGGGTGAATTGCCCGTGATCGAGGCGGATCCGTGCCAAATAAACACCGCCTTCGAGTGACAGCAGCTCCAGCTCGCGTATTTCACTGTTGGCCGCATGTTCGGTTAGGGTTTGCAGGTTCATGCTTCACTCCTTGCCTACCAGGGCAGGCGTTCTCCATCGTAAGCAAAGAAATGGCCGCTGTCGGCCGGTGTCAACTGGTCAATCAAGGTCAGTAATTGGGCCGCGGCAACGCCTGCGGGGCGTGCGCTGTCGGCTACGCGAAAAGGGTGCGACAGCCCCGACACAACCGTGCCTGGATGCAGGGTTAGCAACCGGCTGTACGGGTGGGTGCGGGCCAGTTCGATGGCGGCAGTCTTGATCAGCATGTTCAGTGCGGCTTTGGAAGCCCGGTAGGCATACCAGCCGCCCAAACGGTTGTCGCCAATGCTGCCGACCTTTGCCGATAGCATAGCCATCGCTCCGCGCGGTGCGAGCAGCGGTAAAAAGTAGCGCAACACGATGGCCGGCCCCAGCGTGTTCACTTGAAACACAGCCTGCAGCGCCTCCGGCTCGATGGCGCTGATGCTTTTTTCCGGTTTGATCCCGTCGCGATGGAGCAGGCCGGCCGCGTGTACGATCAGTTGATACGGCGCTTCTGCGGCCAGTTCGGTGGCGGCGCTGGCAATCGTTTCCGGTCGTTCAAGGTCCAGCTCGGGAACGGTATGGCGCCCTAGCGCACGAACCCCGGCGCAGCGCGGATCCTGCCTCAGGTGTTCGCAAAACGCTGTGCCGAGGGCGCCGCTAGCACCGATCACCAGCGCGCGATACCCGTCGTCGAGGGAGGTCATGGTCAGGAGGTGGTTCATTGGCTCACCCCGGCGCCCTGGCGGCGGAAGAATATCGTCACCTGACCGACCTCAACCCCGAACTTGGACATACGGGTGCGGTTGATCAATGTGTCTTCGTCCATCAAGTACATCCAGTCGTCCATGCTCATTTCGTAGGTCGAATCATCGACTGGCAGGTTCAGGTTGTATCGCCAGTGCAACGTGTTTCCGACGACGTGGCCCCTGGCGATACCGACCACATCCTCCGCGCGGCCGCTCCAGCGTCCCTGGCCCTCTGGCGTGAGGGTCCAGACGCGACGCTGGCGGGTGCCGTCGCTATAGAGGAAGCGCTCGTCGAGAATTAGGTTGTTGCCTTCGCGACGGCTGACGATGTTGACCTCGAAACGCTTGGCCACCTCACCGTTGCGCTTCTGAAACATCCCCCAGGCTTTGACGGGCTGGCTGAAAAAATGCTCCAGATTCAACGCCGGTTGCTGATCCGCATACCGGGCAACATCCACACTGGTACAGCTCGTGACGCTGAGTACCATTGCCAGTAACAGCAGAAATCGGGTCATTGCCTTAATCCCTAAAGTACACAAGTGTGAGGATGAAGTTTCGAGCGATGCAGCTGTACAGTTTGCAGTCAGTGTATAAGTTTATCGTCGTCCGATGAGCTGTAGGAATTCCTGCCTCGTCGTCGAACTATCACGGAAGTTGCCCAGCATTACGGAGGTAGTCATGACCGAATTCTGCTTCTCTACGCCGCGCATCATCATGCACATGTGCCTAGCTTCAATGACCACGGCCACACCGGCGGCATCAGTAATCTGCTGGATAGCTTCAGCAATCTGCCGGGTAAGGTTTTCTTGGATCTGTAGGCGACGTGCGAACATATCAACCACTCGCGCGACCTTCGACAGCCCCAGGACTCTGCCGGTGGGGATGTACGCCACATGCGCCTTGCCGATGAAGGGCAACATGTGATGCTCACACAAGGAATAAAGCTCGATGTCCCTGACGATCACCATTTCATCGCTCTGCGACTCGAATAAGGCTCCGTTAGTGACGTCTTCTAGGCTCAACGTGTAGCCATTGCACAGGTACTGCATTGCTTTGGCGGCACGCTTGGGCGTGTCTAACAAGCCCTCGCGCTCGGGGTTTTCACCGAGACCGACGAGAATTTCCCGGTAATGGCTGGCTAATAGTGGGTTCATTCAATTTCTCGCGGTTGGGCTATGAGTGTGTGCAAATCCATAGTCAAATAGTTATACAGGAAAAACTTCTTGTATAGGTTTGTTTAAGGTAGGCTGAAAAAAATCACCTGACAATGAATTGGCAATCTTTTTTTTGCAGATGCGAAAACCTCATTTCTCGTTTGCCCAATGACTGACCCTGCCTGGCCCAGCTTTTCAGGTTTCGCGGCATTCGGTTATGGAATAGCCTCTTTGCCAAGCGTGAGCATGGGATAGGGCATTGGCTGATTATTACGGGCTCTGAACACGCTTAATCATGGAGATATCATCATTTATGGAAAATAAACTGGTTTCCAAGACAGCGGTCGTCACCGGCGCGGCTCAAGGCATCGGCGCCGCCATTGCAAGGCTCTTTGTGCAAGAAGGTTGCTTCGTTTACGTCACTGATATTAACGACGATCTTGGTAATGCGGTTGCAAGCTCGTTGGGTAGTAGCGCCTGCTTTCAGCGTCTGGATGTGCGGCGTGAAGAGGATTGGCAACGATTGGCCACGCAGATTACAAATCAAGGCCGGAATTGGAATATCCTCGTGAATAACGCGGGCATCACCGGATTCGAGAGCGGCGCTGAGCGACATGACCCGGAACATGCAAGTCTGGAAGATTGGCGTTCCGTGCATCAAACTAATCTCGACGGAGTATTCCTCGGATGCAAATACGCCATTCGCTCCATGCGCCAGTCAGGAGCCGGTTCCATCGTCAACATTTCCTCTCGCTCCGGCCTCGTTGGCATTCCAGGGGCTGCAGCGTATGCGTCGTCCAAAGCTGCCGTTCGCAATCACACTAAAACAGTGGCGCTTTACTGCGCCGAACAAGGACTGAGCGTTCGATGCAACTCGATTCATCCGGCGGCCATCCTTACTCCCATGTGGGAACCCATGTTAGGTAGCGATGCCGGTCGCGAAGAGCGAATGGCTGCGCTGGTTCGAGACACTCCGCTCAGGCGATTCGGTATGCCTGAAGAAGTGGCCGCTCTGGCCTTGTTGCTCGCGTCGGATGACGCTACGTACATCACGGGCAGCGAGTTCAATATTGATGGTGGTCTGTTGGCTGGGACGGCTGCGACTCCGGCAGTCCTGGACGACAGCGAAACCTAGGACATTAAGATCGCGCCTGCGAAAGACAGTTTTTGACCGATTGTGTTGAAAAAGTCGATCCTTCCAGGCTGCACACGTATTGATTGCTGCAAATGCATTTTTTAAGCGCAGCTACGCCAAATCTGCCCCCGAAACCCTTTGTTCAAAGTAAAGATTTCAATTTCAAACGCGTACTTTTCTGCGTTGGAAAGCATGGCCGACTTTTTCAACAGAATCGGCCAAAAGCGGACATTAACGGATGGCTTAATTTAGTTATGGTTTTTGTACTTAATAGCGCTGGGATTATCTTTTTTGCAACGCGCTGCACTGCTCAGGCTTCAGACCAACTGTATCTACACCAAAAGGCTGTCCCGTCTACACAGCTTTGCGCAATGCATTGGCAACCAGTGTAAAGGCGGGGGACGGTTGTCGACGGCTGGGGTAATACAAATAGTAGCCAGAGAACGGTGGGCACCAATCTTCCAGCACCCGCTCCAGCCTACCTTCACGCAGGTGCGGCTCAAACTCTTCTTCTGGCAGGTACGCGATGCCCAGCCCGGCCAAGGCCGCATCTACGATATGGCTGGACGTGTTGAAAATAAGCTGGCCGTTTACACGCACGTTCACCTGCTTGCCTCGCTGCTCAAAGTCCCATACATAAAGCCCGCCAGATGTCTGCATACGCTGGTTGATACAGCTATGGTTCATCAGGTCGCGCGGGTTTTCGGGAATGCCACGGCTGGCAAAGTACCCTGGCACGGCGACAGCAGCCATCCGCAATTGCGGGCCTATCGGAACTGCGATCATGTCTTTGTCGATGGTGTCGCCCAGGCGCACACCTGCATCAAAACGATCCGCCACAATGTCCCTGAATCCGTAACTCACGTCGAACTCAACGTTGATGTCCGGGTATTCGTGGAGCAGCGCAGATAGTTTGGGTAGCAACGTGGTGCGCAGAACATGATCGCCGCAGGTGATACGTACGGTGCCCGCAGGCTTGTCGCGCATTTGCGTCAGGTTATCCAGTTCCGCCTCAATCTCATCGAAGCGATTACCGATCGCTTGCAGCAGCCGCTCGCCCGCGACAGTCGGCGAGACGCTGCGGGTGGTGCGCGTCAGCAACCTGATTTGCAGGCGCGATTCCAGACCTCTGATGGCCTGGCTCAGTGCCGACTGGGTAACTCCCAGTATCCCGGCGGCACGGGTGAAGCTGCCTTCACGCGCCACTGTCACGAATGAAAGCAGATCGTTGAGGTTTCCTCTGACCATGGTACGCAGCACCTTATGCAGCTATTGATTAGCTAAACTTATAGCCTTGTTAAGCATTCATTAGCTAGTCGCGTGAGTATTCGTTCGCCACCATGACCGGCATGAATACGATTAGTCGCGAGGACCCAATGGCCACTGTTTCAACCAGCAACGAGGCTCCTGCCTACTGGAGCGGGGTCTTTGCAATGACGCTGTGTGTTTTCGCCCTGATCGCTTCTGAATTCATGCCTGCCAGCCTGCTGACGCCGATAGCCCTTGATCTTCAGGTTAGCGAAGGGATGACCGGGCAAGGCATTGCGATTTCGGGGGCATTTGCCGTGCTAACTAGCCTGTCGATCTCGTGGCTTGCCAGAACCCTCGATCGCAAGCTGTTGCTGATGGCACTGGCCGGGTTGATGGCCGTCTCGGGTTTGATCGTCGGGCTGGCCCCCGACTATCAAACTTACATGGTCGGCCGTGCGCTCATCGGTGTGGTCATTGGCGGTTTCTGGGCGATGTCCGCGGCGACGGCTATGCGCTTGGTACCCGCCCCGCAGGTGCCGAAAGCACTAGCCATCTTCAACGGCGGTAACGCGCTGGCTACCGTAATTGCCGCACCGTTGGGCAGTTATTTGGGCTCGATTATTGGCTGGCGCGGTGCTTTTCTTTGTGTAGTGCCCATCGCGGCGATTGCTCTGACCTGGATGTACATCAGCCTCCGGCCCATGAAGGTGGGACCGCGTAGAACGGAATCAGGGAACGTGTTCAAGCTGTTAAAGAATCGTTCAGTGGCACTGGGTATGGTCGGTTGCGGAGCCTTCTTCATGGGGCAGTTTGCGCTATTCACCTACCTGCGGCCCTTCCTTGAAACGGTAACGCGCGTCGATGTATCCATGCTGTCGTTGATCTTACTGGTGATCGGCTCGACAGGCTTTATCGGTACCTTGATTATCGGCCGATTTCTAAGGCGCAGCCTGTTCCAGACATTAATAGTCATTCCGGTCTTGATGGCCTTGATCGCTCTGGCACTGATCCCTTTTGGCCACTCGACCTTCGTTGTTGGTGCACTGCTGGGGTTATGGGGACTGTTGGCGACTGCGGCCCCGGTGGGCTGGTGGAATTGGGTAGCACAGGCGATGCCAAATAATGCCGAGGCTGGAGGCGGCCTGATGGTAGCCGTGATTCAACTGTCCATTGCTCTGGGCTCAACCGTGGGTGGACTGCTGTTCGATAGTCACGGCTATCAGCGCACGTTTTTCGCTAGTGCAATCGTGCTGCTGCTGGGGGCAGCGGTGACGGTACTGACGTCACATGCAACATCCTCTAGAGTCCCTTGAGTTACGCAACGTTCCAGGAGAATGGTTATGACCGGGAGCATTTACCCGTCGCAAATGCCTAGCAGCGCGAAAGCTGGAGCAAGCGGCCACTTCGTTGGCTTGGTGTGCTGTATTCAGCTCTCGTGCTTGGCAGTTACATCTTAATGAATGATGCCGCGTCGGCGTCTTCGATTACGGAGAAATCTCGCATGTGGATGACCGTCGGCGAGCATAGGCTGGAGATGTCTATGGCGCCGGGGGCAGTCCATTTAAGGCAAAAGGGTGTCTAGGAAACCCGGGGCGATTCATGTTGAAACCCTGCGAGTTCCTTTTTCACTGACCGCACCTTGGTGACAGCCCCCCGCAAGCTTGACCCTCGGGGAAGGTTTGCGATCAGTGTGCAGCGAGCGCGGCAGTCTTCATAAAAGCCCTGCCACGCGCTTTGAGATTCCCGATCAAGCAGCAGGAAGGGCACTGTTTGGCCGCCAACGGTTATTCAAGGACTCCGGGGTCGCGCCGTATCTCTTCGCGCGCCATGGCTTCCCACAAAAACGGAAACCCATTGGCGTCGGTACGCTTGCCGGTGGCCAAGGCTACGTTTGAGGGCAAGGGGCTGCCACCACCTAGCGTCTCTACATGCCATGCCAAACGGCTGCGCCATTCCAGGGTAATCGCTCGCAAGTGCGCCTGACGAATGCCATTGGCGACGATCAACACACCATGATTTGCGAGCATTGCCCATTTTTGCGAGCCCAATGCGTCCACCACGGCGCGGCCCAGATCAGCGTCTTCAACCGTGCCACGGTACTCGTCATAGAGCACAGGGTCTGTGTCGACCAATGCGGATGTCTGGTCATAAATCGGTGGGATACGGCCTGCGGCTGACCAGATCGAGCCCCATTGCGGGTGATTGTGGATGACCACCCCCACATCGTGGCGGGCAGCGTGCACCTCGATGTGCAGGTTGATTGCCGGGGTAATGTTCCAGTCGCCTTCGATCACTTGGCCTTGCGCATCGAGCCGCACGATGTCCGAAGCGGTTACTTCTGACCACGTCAATTCCCAAGGGTTGGCAAGGTAAGTGCCGTCATCCTGGCGCACAGTGATGTGGCCAGCAATGTGATCGTTGTAACCTTCTCGGGACAAAACCCGGCACAGCAGCGCAACGGTTTGCCGGGCGGTCAGCTCGGGTAACAGGGCGTGACGGCCTGGCCGTGGGATGTAGCGGGCGAGCATGTCGTAATTAAGCGTGTCCTTTAACATGACGGCTTCCTTCTTCTGAACGGCGATGCTAAGCAATGGTTTATCCATGACGGGCGTGGGCAAACACCGAAGTGCGTTGCATGCGTCGTTGATGCGGTTTGTAATCCAGGATGGCGTTGTGGAGTACGCTGCGGTTGTCCCAGAGCACCATGTCACCGACCGTCCAGCGGTGGCGAAAGCCGAATTGCACGTGCTGGCAATGTGCATGCAAGTAAGCAAGCACCGCCTCGCTTTCGGCGCTGGCGAGGCCTTCAATGTGGGTGGTGTAGGTCGGGCTGAGGTACAGCGCCTGGCGTCCTGAAATGGGGTGTCTGATGACCAGAGGGTGGAGGTGCCGCCGGTTCATGCTGACGACCTCCAGATAGCGTTCATGTGTGACGACGTTCTGGCGCAGGGCGGCCGTGATAGGCGCGTTCATGTCGTGCCAGGCACTCAGTCCCTCGAGGTAGTGCTTCATGCGTTCAGACAACGCCTCGTAGGCGGTGGTCATACTGACCCAGCAGGTGTCACCGCCGGTAGGCGGCAGTATCTGGGCATGGGTCATGGTGACGACAGGCGGGTGGGGCAAAAAGCTTTCGTCGTGATGCCACATGTCAGCCCTGTCGCCCAGCTTGGAGTCGATCACCGTAATTTCTTCAAAACCATTGCCCAGATTGGGGTAAAACGTGTGGACTTCGGGCTCCCCGAAATACCGTGCGATGGCCAGATGTTGTTCGGGTTTCAGCCCGGGGGCATGCAGCACGATAACTTCATGTTTGATAAGAGCGGCTTCAAGGGCCTCCAATGTCTGCGGCAAAACGACAGAAGAAAGATCCAGATCGACGACTTCGCCTCCCAGATGTGGACCCAGGGGCAATACAGTGAACGTTGAAGACATAAACAATCTCCTGGCAGGGCGCCAACACCTGAGCGGATCAAGCGCATGGCGACACGTTTAGATGTTGTCGGATCGACCGCAATGATCATACTGAGGGCGCCCGCGTTGAGATATTCGCATTCCAGAACACCCTTTGCGTTTGTCTAACATGCTGATTTACATGGGTTAATTGGATTTCATGCGGATGCTGAGAAGGTCGGGCTCGGATTTCCATACAAGAACAGGCACACAACGTAATGGACCTGATAACAACACAGCAGGCGCTTCCGGCTTTACGCAAGCGACCCTCCCAGTCGCGCTCACGTGCACTGGTCGAAGCGGTAGAGCAGGCGTGTTTGCGGATTCTCGATGAATCCGGGGAGGACTCGCTCACCGTGGCCCGCATTGCAGACGTTTCCGGCGTCGCAGTCGGGTCGATCTATCAATACTTTCCCAACAAGGACGCCATCATTGCCCTGCTGTACGAACGTGTACTCGACCAAGAGGCCGAACAACTCTTGAGGGTGCGTGAGCGGCTACGGGGCGTACCGTTGAAATCGGCACTGCGGGAAATTCTCGGAAATATCGTGCGTGTTGAAATGCGCCTGTTCAAATTGAACAAGGCTTTTCACTTGCGGTACCACTCGGCCCTGCACTTGGGCATGTGGCGCGGGCCCTACAAGACGGCAGGGGAGTTTATCGAGGCGACCTGGCTGCCACTTTTGACGATGTATAAAAGTGAGATCACAACACCGCATCCGGAATTGGCCGCGTACCTGCTCGGCCAAGGATTGCGCGAGGTCATCCGTGGCGTACTGCAAGACATACCGGAGCAGCTGGAGTCGACGGCTCTGCAGGACAGTCTGCTGGCAATGGCCATGGGCTGCCTGCGTCCATGCACGTTTGGCTTGAGCAGCAGGCAATAGCGCTAAGCGTTATTGCTGCAGCTGGTATTTCGCTTTGAGCGTGGGGTGGACCTTGAGGGTGTCATCAGCTGCCCACTCCCATTGGCTGTCCAGTTCCTGAGCCACTGACTCAAGGCTCACACCGGGCTGTAATGCGCAGTAAGTTTGCTTGGGCTCGAAATACAAGGTGGGGTTTTCGAGGGCACTGTGAGCCTCGGTCACGAGTGCGAGGGCATCTTCTATGCCTGCAACGTCTAGAACGCTGGCCTGACCGGCCTGTTCGAACTTCAATACAAATGTCACTACAGCGTTCCTTGTCGAGTGGAACCTCGCTACGAGGCGCCATGTTAATGACAGCTCGTAGCGTAGTCTCTTAGCGGAAGGTCTGTAGTACTAATTACTGCGCTAGCCTGGGAATGGCTGAACGCTGTTTCTCAACTGCCTTTTGCCGAGACGATGCTGGCAACCAGCCGAGGCTGGCAGTTGAGGTAAGCCGAGGACTGGAGCCAACGCTTGTCGGGGTACCACGCGAACATGAACTGTCCGTCCTTGAGTTTGTCTACCACTTTACGCGCCACTTGCGGCCGAACCGCTGGGCAGCCCTGGCTGCGGCCGATGCGGCCCTGGCGCTCGCTCCAGAGCGGATTCACATAGCTGGCGGCATGAATCACGATGGCCCGGTCGCGTGCCCGGTCATTGATGCCAGGCTCAAGGCCATCCATGCGCAGTGAATAGCCATGGGTGCCTTTGTAACTTTCTTGAGTGCGGAACAAGCCCAGGCTGGACTGGTAGCTGCCTTCGTCATTGGAAAATTGGGTGGCGAAGTTTTCCCCGGAGTTTTGCCCGTGAGCGACCAGATCGCGTAATACCAGGCGCTTGCTTTGCAGGTCGAAGATCCACAAGCGGCGCGCAGTAGATGGCTGCGAGTAGTCAATCACTGCCAGATGCCGAGCCTGGCTGGCGCCATTGTTCACGGCGCATTGCATGGCGCTGATGGCACTTTTTAGTGCTTGGGGATTGAGTTCTGGTGCTGCCTGGGCGAGGCTGTTGAACAGTACCGGTGTAGAGGGGCTGGCGGCGAACACAGGGCTGGTAAACAGGCCCACGGTCGCGGCGGCCAGACAAAGCCGTCGCAGGAAAGTCAGCATAGGTCTAGGGTTCTCACTGTTGTATAGGCTCCAAATGTCCCGTCCAGACAGGTGCTGACCTGTGCAACGTCGACGGGTGATACGGTTATCCATCAACCATGATGGCCATGGATTGGAGTAAAGCAGTTGATCAAAAAACACGCATGTTACTTGAGCATTGCTTTGCTCGCAGCGCCATTGGTCGCTCTGGCCGATGAGGTGCCCGTTGATCCGGCGACGATGATTGAGGTCGCGCTGACGGATTTGCCCCGCGAGTGTCCTGCGCTGGCCCCACGCATTAACGCGCCGGCTCAGCAGTTATTGCAGGCGTTTTACCAAGGTCAGCACTTTCAACCGGTGTGGTCGGTGGATGGGCGTCTTGCCGCGTTGCAGGCCGAACTGCCCACGTTGGCCGATGATGGCCTGGACCCGGCGCACTACCCGTTGCCCAACGATCAGGGCTTATGCGCCGACATCGATACCAGCTTTCAATACCTGCAAGCCCTGCAGGATCTGCATTTTGGTCGTTTGAACCAATCGCGTTTCGAGCCGGTCTGGCACTCCGGCGATGAACTGCCTGATCGGCAGACCCCGATTCTGGCAATTGCCGGGCCGGGCCTGCAGGACATAGGTAGCGCATTTGACAAGGCGCGCCCTGCGCTGGAACGCTACCAGAACCTGCGCAAGGTGTACGCCCGTGAACGCTTGCAGCCGCTGCCTCGCTGGCCTGTGGTGGGGCAGGGGCAACTGCTCAAACCCGGCATGCAGGATGCGCGGGTGCCTGTGTTGGCAGAACGAATGCTGAGCGAGGGGTACCTGAGCCACATGCCCACGCTGACGAACAATACCTACGGGCCGGAACTGGCCGCTGCCGTAAAGAGTTTTCAGCGTGATCATTCGCTTCAAGCCGATGGCGTCATCGGGCCGGGCACTCTGAAGGAGATGAATGTCAGTGCGCAAGCGCGCCGGGATCAATTACGCATCAATCTGGAGCGTTTTCGCTGGATGGCTCAGGACTTCGAGCCCACCAGTCTTCTGGTCAACGTCCCGGCCGCGTTGCTGATGGTCTACCAAAATGGCATGCCTGTCTGGCAAACCCGTACCCAAGTGGGCAGGCCGGACCGGCAAACGCCGTTGCTCAAATCCCGTGTCATACGCTTGACCCTCAACCCGACCTGGACCATCCCGCCGACCATTTTCAAGCAGGACAAACTGCCGCAAATCCGCCGCGATCAATCGTACCTGGCGCGCCATGACCTGCAAGTGCTCGACAGCAGCGGTCGGCAGCTTTCACCTCAAGAGGTCAACTGGGAACGTCCGGGCAATATCTTGCTGCGTCAGGGCGCAGGTCCGCGCAATCCATTGGGCAAGATCGTGGTGCGGTTCCCCAATCCGTTCGCCGTGTATCTGCACGACACCCCGAGTCAGACACTGTTCAGCAAAGCCCCGCGCGCTTTCAGTTCAGGGTGTGTACGGGTTGAATCGGCCTTCGAACTGCGGGACTGGCTGGTCAGCCCTTCGGAAAAAGCCCGCACTGAAGAATTGCTCAGCACCGGGCGCACCTATGAGTTCCGACTGGAACAGCCCATGCCGATCTTAATGACGTACTGGACCGCCCAGGCTGACATGGACGGTAAAGTGACGTATGCGCCCGACGTTTACGATCACGATCCAGCGTTGATTGCGGCCCTGGTCCGTAAATCACCCGTCAACTGACGGGCTTCGCAAGCGGCCAAAGGGGTGTACAGCACCCCTTTTCACCGGCCACACACCTTCGACCCCCGACGCAATTTGTCCCCGAGACGACTCACTCAGGAGAGCACTTCATGAACAGCTGGCCAGACTCACGCTTCATTGACGTGGCGGGCATCACGGCCCCGATTATTCAAGCGCCAATGCTGGGGGCGGGCGCGGATATGATGATGGGTGTGGCGAAGGCGGGCGGTTTGGGCTCACTGGCCTGTGCAACCCTCGATCTGGAGACAATTCGCGGCGAAGTGGCCACGTTTCGTGCTGCGTGCGACAAGCCCTTGAACCTGAACTTTTTTTGCCATGTCGCGCCTGTAGCCGATGCTGAACGTGCTCAGCACTGGAAGTCGCTATTCAAGGGTTACTACGACGAACTCGGTGCTGACTTTGACGCACCCACGCCCGTCTCCAGCCGCGCGCCTTTCGATGAAGCAACCTGCACCCTCGTCGAGCAGTTGCGACCGGAAATTGTCAGCTTTCACTTCGGTTTACCCGCCCCGGCATTGGTGGCTCGGGTCAAGGCCTGTGGCGCCAAAATATTGAGCTCTGCCACCACGGTCGAGGAGGCGCAGTGGCTCGAACGCCATGGCTGCGATGCGATCATTGCCATGGGTTACGAAGCCGGTGGCCATCGGGCAATGTTTTTGAGCGATGAGCTGACCACCCAGACCGGCACATTTGCATTGGTGCCGCAGATCGTCGATGCAGTCTCAGTCCCGGTGATCGCAGCCGGGGGCATTGCAGACGCACGCGGGATTGCAGCGGCCTTTGCTTTGGGCGCAAGCGCGGTGCAGATCGGTACGGCCTACCTGTTTTGCCCGCAAGCCAAATTGACTCACCCCCACCGGCGGGCGTTGCATGAAGCGAGCTCCAGCCAGACGGCATTGACCAACCTGTTCACCGGGCGCCCCGCACGCGGAATTCTCAATCGGGTGATGCGTGAAGTCGGGCCGATAAACCCTCTGGCTCCGGCTTTTCCCTTGGCTGGAGGTGTGCTGTTGCCGCTCAAGGCCAAAACAGAGCCTCAGGGGTCGGGGGATTTCATCAACCTGTGGGCGGGGCAGGCATTCGCCCTGAGCCCTGGACGGACCCAGGAATTGTCTTCCTATGCGCTCACACACAGGTTGATAACCGATTACGCAAATCGCCGCCCGCTGTAATCAGGCACGTTGGGGAGCATGGACGTAGTGGGTTTGCGCCGCATGGCCTGCGGTGCGAATCAGCAAACCGACCGAGCCTACTACCGGCAAACTGACGAGCAGCAGCGCGTAACGCAGTGACTCGATGCCAAACGCGGGTTGCAGCGCATCGCTAAGCAGCCCCGCCAGCAGGGGGCCAACACCGATGCCCAACAAGGTTGAAATAATGGTCTGCAAAGCCATGGCGGTACCGCGTCGGCTGGCCGGCACCAGTTGCGTTACCAGGTTGTAGGACGGCGCCACCCACCACACGGCAAAAAAGCTGTAGAGCGCGCACCACAGCATTGCACTGGGGATCGGTACGCTGCCCAGTTGCATGAACACGGTGCCTGGCCACAACAGGTAGGTCACCAGCGCACACAAGGCTGCGAGGTGCCCGATGATAGGAATTGCGACCTGCCAGTGCGGGTTGCGCGGTGTCAGGCGGTCGCTCAGCCAGCCGCTGAACAGAGCACCGATACCGGCAACGCCGCCGCATATAAAACCCGCCAGCAAGCCTGCGTGTTGCAGCGACAAACCGTGGGAGCGCACCAGAAAACTGGTGTTCCACATACCGATGGCATACGAACTCAAGGTGCACAGGCCGCCCGCCATAATCAGGCAGCGGTAGGCCGAATTGGCCCAGAGTTTGCGCGCCTCACCGCCCAGGCTCTGCAACGGGTGGGCGGCATGCGCACCGGCCAGATCCCAGCGCCCCCGGGCCGGGTCTTTGACTACAAACGCCAGTACGGTTGAGAACAGCAACGCGGGCAGGCCAATCGCAATAAACGCCGTGCGCCAGCCATAGTGTTCAACCACCCACGCCCCCAGACTGAGCCCGATGACCGCCGAAAAGGTCGGCGCTGCGGTAAAGCAGCTGATCGCAAAAGAGCGGCGGTGGGGCGGGTAAAGGTCGGCAATGATCGACATGGAGGCTGACGTGGTGGGTGACTCGCTCACCGCGACGGCCATGCGCGCCAGTGCCAGCATCCAGAAACTTACCGCCAGCCCGCAGGCCATGGTCGCGATGGCCCACAACAGACACGCCACGGCCAGCAGGCGGGTGCGCGACATGCGATCGGCCAGACGCCCGGCCGGCAGCCCGAGCAGTGCATAGACACCGGCAAATGCCAGCCCCGATATCAGGCCCAGTGCGGTGTCACCCACGCCGAACTCGCGTTTGATCGGTTCAATCATCACCGCCAGAATCTGCCGCCCGACAAAGTTGTCAGCAAAGACGGCAGCCAGTAATAACAGCAGGCCGTGGCTGCGCCAGCCGACGTGGGTGTTGGACATGGTCGATTCTCTGTGCGCTGAATATCCGGGGCGCTGGCGAACGGCCGCCAGCGCTCGCAACTGCGGGGTGGTCAGGCGCGTTGACGGGCCAGGGTCATGGCGGTGTCTTCGATCATGTCCTCCTGACCGCCGACCATGCCGCGACGCCCCATTTCCACCAGGATCTCCCGCGCGGGGACGCCATATTTCTGCTCGGCGCGTTTGGCGAACAGCAGGAACGACCCATACACCCCGGCATAGCCCATGGTCAGCGCATCGCGATCGCTGCGAATCGGGAAGTCCATGATTGGCACCACCAAGTCTTCGGCTACGTCCTGTATGCCAAACACGCTGACCCCCGTTTCGATGCCCATGCGGTCACACACCGCCACCAGAATCTCCATGGGCGTATTGCCCGCACCTGCACCCAGGCCGGCGGCTGCGGCATCAATCCGAGTGGCGCCTGCGGCGATAGCGGCGATGGAATTGGACACGCCCATCGACAGGTTGTGATGGCCATGGAAGCCGATTTCTGTGTCCGGGTGCAGCGCGGCCCGCAAGGCACTGACGCGGGCACTGATGTCGTGGGGCAGCATGTACCCGGCGGAGTCGGTGAGGTAAATGCAGTTGGCGCCAAAGCTCTCCATCAGCTTGCCTTGCTTGACCAGCCCTTCGGGGCTGTTCATGTGCGCCATCATCAGGAACCCGACAGTGTCCATGCCCAGCTTGCGGGCGTAGGCGATGTGCTGCTCCGACACGTCGGCTTCGGTGCAATGGGTCGCCACCCGGATCGTGCTAACGCCCAAGTCATGGGCCATTTGCAGGTGATCCACCGTGCCGATGCCGGGCAGCAACAACGCCGACACGTTGGCGTTTTTCATCATCGGGATCACAGCCGACAAGTATTGCTCGTCGGTATGGGCCGGGAAGCCATAGTTCACCGAGCTGCCGCCCAGGCCGTCGCCGTGGGTTACTTCAATCAGTGGCACCCCAGCAGCGTCAAGGCCGCAGGCAATGTCTTTCATCTGTTGCAAGCTGATCTGATGACGCTTGGGGTGCATGCCGTCGCGCAGGCACATGTCATGCACGGTGATTTTTTTGCCGCGAAGGTCCATGGTCGACTCCTTAAGCGAGGGCAGGTTGCGGGGCGGTGGCGCGCAGGTGCAGGTCGCCCGACAGGATTTGTTCGGCAAACATTTCGGCGGTACGTGCCGCTGCCGCAGTCATGATGTCCAGGTTGCCGGCGTACTTGGGCAAGAAGTCGCCCAGGCCTTCGACTTCCATGAAAATCGACACGCGGTTGCCGTCAAACACTGGGCCGTTGACCAGTTTGTACCCCGGTACGTATTGCTGCACTTGGGCGATCATGTGGGCAATCGCTTGGCGAATGGCGGCTTGATCGGGCTCGGTTTCGGTCAGGCAATGCACGGTGTCGCGCATGATCAACGGCGGCTCTGCCGGGTTGACGATAATGATGGCCTTGCCTTTTTTGGCGCCGCCCACCTGCTCGATGGCGCTGGCAGTGGTACGGGTGAATTCGTCGATGTTCTTGCGCGTGCCGGGGCCTACGGATTTGGACGCTGCGGTGGCGATAATTTCGGCATACGCCACGGGCTGAACACTGGACACTGCTGCCACCAGCGGAATGGTTGCCTGCCCGCCGCAGGTGACCATGTTGACATTCATCGCGCCGCGTTCGAGGTTGGCGGCCAGGTTCACCGGCGGTACACAGTAAGGGCCGATGGCGGCTGGTGTGAGGTCGATCATCAACACGTCCAGCGCATTGAGCTTGCGGCTGTTTTCGGCATGGACATAGGCCGAGGTCGCGTCAAAGGCAATCTGAATGTTGTCGTTCAGCACATGGGGCAACAAGCCGTCTACGCCCTCACTGGTGGTTTTGAGCCCCATGTCCCGGGCGCGTAATAACCCTTCGGACGTGGCGTCGATGCCCACCATCCACACCGGTTCCAGCACCTCGCTGCGCAACAGTTTGTAGAGCAGGTCGGTGCCGATGTTGCCGGGCCCGATCAGGGCGCATTTGATCTTTTTGGTCATCATTGAGCTCTCGATCACAGGTTCAGGACACGAAACGCAGACGGGCGCTGCCCAGCCCGCTGAGGGTCAGGCTGACGTCGTCCCCCGGCAGCACGGGTACCAGCGGCGCCAGAGCACCGGAAAGGATGATTTCGCCTTTGCGAAACGGGATGTTGAACTTCCCCAGCGTATTGGCCAGCCACGCTACGGCTTCACACGGGTGCCCCTGCACCGCAGACCCCAAGCCATTGCCCGCGGGCTGACCGTTTTTCAGCAGGTTCAACTGCACCTTGGCCAAGTCCAGCTCACGGGGGTTGATGCGTTCATCACCCAGGGCGAAGACGCCGCACGAGGCGTTGTCGGCCACGGTGTCTTGAATACGGATTTTCCAGTCGACGATGCGCGAGTCGACGATCTCAAAGCACGGGGCTACCCACTGCGTGGCGGCCATTACGTCATCGGCGGTGATGCCCGGACCGTGAAGGTCTTGCCCAAGCATGAAGGCGATTTCGCCTTCGGCCCGGGGTTGCACTAATTGATGGGTTTGAAAACTCACGTCACTGTCATTACCGACCCGCATGCGATCGGTTAAAAAACCGAAGTCGGGTTGATGCACGTCGAGCATGTCTTGCACCGCGCGGCTGGTAACGCCGATTTTTTTACCGACAACCTGTTCCCCCAAGCCTTCACGACGTTGCAGGAAACGCAGGGAAATGTGGTAGGCCATTTCCAGCGTGAGGTCCGGGTAGCGTTGAGTCAGCGGCGGTACGCTGCGGCGCTCGCGCAGGGCGTGAAACAGCTCATCGCCCAGCGCTTCAATCAGTTTGCTGTCCATATAGGTTCTCTCTGGCCCTGCCGTCGCGGCCTGTACCCGCGACGACGTTTGCGGTAGTGGCGGTATTAGCCCGGCCACACGCTCGATTCGGCGCCGCCGTCCACTTCAAGGATTTTACCGGTGACCCAGCGCGAGGCCGGGGAGGCGAGGTACAGCGCAGCGGCGGCAATATCTTCCGGCTCACCGAGGCTTTGCAGCGGGGTGGCCTTGATCATGCCTTCGCGCATGGGCACCGGCAGCACGCGGTTCAAGGCATCGGTGAGGATTGGCCCCGGTGCAATCCCGTTGACCCGCACGTGCGGCGCGAAATCCTGCGCCAACAGACGTGTCATGTGGCTCAGCGCAGCCTTGGCAGTGCCATAGGCGCTGAACTGGGTCTGCGCATATCGGGCAGCACCTGACGTTATGTTGATGATGTTGCCGCAGCCAGCCTCGCGCATGTGCGGCACACACAGCTGGGTCAAGTGGTAGGCCGACGAGACGTTGAAACGCATGATTTCTTCGAAGCGTTCAACGGTCAGGGTCAACGGATCATTTGGCCCGGCGCCCCCGGCATTATTGACCAGGTGGGTGATGCGTCCCATGTGCTCGCGTGCCTGGGTGATGAGGGCTGCGCGCTGTTCGGCGTCATTCACGTCGCACTGCACAGCCAGGGCGCGTCGCCCCAGGCCGCGCACATCCTCGGCCACCGCTTCGACATCGCTCAGGGTGCGAGCAGCCAGCACCACGTCGGCGCCTGCTTCGGCATAGGCCAGCGCGATGGCACGGCCGATGCCGCGCCCGCCGCCGGTGATGACGGCCACGCTGCCAGTGAGGGTAAAGCGTTGAATGATGTTCATGAAAATCCCTTGTTTTTGTTCTTGGAAGGCCTGCGCATCATGCACAAGACTCAGCGTGGCGCCCACAGGTCAGGCAGGCCGGGATCGCTGGCGGCAATCAGGCGCTTGAGTAGCACCTTGAGCGCCTGTGCATCGCCGGGGCCAAGCTTGGACGACAGGTCTTCTTCGACCGCCTTGGCCAGTGCCAATTGCTGCACCGAGGTCTCGCGGCCTGTGGCGGTCAGCACATAACGCGGTGCCTGATGACTGCCCTCGACGGCCACCAGATTTTGTTTCTCCAGAAAGCGCATGCTGGCGGCCGTCACGACGTGGCCTGTATAGCTGACGAAGGTGTTGATTTCGGACAGGCTGAGGTTGTCACGGATGCACAGCACCGAGAGGATGAAAAACGCGTGTTCGTCCAGTTGCTGATTGCTCAGCAAACGGTGCAAGGCGTCCAGCAATTGGTAGTGCGCACGCCCGAGCAAGTACCCGAGCAAGTCCTCGGTGTAGCTGCACTCGGGTGGCGGCGGGGTGGTGGCCAGACGCAGTTCACTGCGGGGTTTGCGCGTGGCCAGGGCATATTGCCCGCTCTGGAACGCAAGCGGGGCGCGGTCGCTGTGATCGAAAGCGAGCACTTCCCCGACAAAAATCACGTGGTCGCCGCCTTCGTACTGGAACGCGGTACGGCACTGAAAACGTGCCGTGCAGTCCTGTAACAACGGGGCCTCACTGATGCCGTTGTCGAGCTGGATTTCTGCGAACTTGTTCTCGCCCTGCATGGCAAAACGACCTGACAGCGGCTCCTGCTCAGTGGAGAGCACGTGCACGTTCCAGTGTTTGCCGCTGGTAAAGACCGGCAGGCTGCGCGCGGTCTTGGCCAGGCTCCACAACACCAGAGGCGGGTTGAGTGAGACCGAGTTGAAGCTGTTGGCGGTGATGCCGATGGGCGAGCCGTCTTCCGCCTGTGTGGTGATGATCGTCACCCCGGTGGTGAACGTGCCCAGCGCCGTGCGGAACGCCTGCGGGTCGAAGCTGCTTTGCATTGCCATGACGAACCTCATGGATTGAATTTTCGTGCGTGCAGTATTCGCCGCCAGGCCACGCACTACATCGTCTCAACGGACTAACGTAGTCGGCCGATTATCGTCCGATCGGACGAGGCTTTTGGCACCGCGATTGGCTAGTTTCCACGTCACTAACCCGCCGGTTTTTTTCACAGGACTTGCCCATGACCTCCATCTTCGCCACTCCCGAGCAACTGTCGCAGGTGTTAACGGCCCAAAAGGAGGCGTTTATCGCCCACGGTCACGTCAGCGCTGAACAGCGTCGGGAGCGTCTGCAACGAGTGATCGACCTGGTGGTGCGCTATCAGCAACCCTTGGTGGATGCTATGGACGCGGACTTTGGCGGCAGGCCCCAAGGGTTTTCGCTGATGAACGACGTGATCGGTTCGCTGGCCTCACTCAAGTACGCCCGCGACCACCTTGAGCACTGGATGGAAGACGAACCCCGTGAGGTCTTTGCACCCTACGGCCAGTTGGGCGCCAAGGCGTGGGTGATGCACCAGCCCAAGGGCAGCGTCGGCATTATCGGCACCTGGAATGCGCCACTGTTTACGTTGCTCAGCCCGTTGGCGTGTGTGCTGGCGGCGGGTAATCGGGCCATTCTAAAACCCTCCGAGGTGGTGCCGCGCACCGCCGCGGTGGTGGCCCGAGCGTTTGCCGAGCTGTTCGACCCCCTTGAAGTGGCGGTGGTTAACGGTGATGCCGAGCTGGCGCAGGTCTTCACCTCGCAGCCGTTCGATCATTTGGTGTTCACCGGCAGCACGGCGGTAGCGCGTTCCGTGATGCGCAATGCGGCCCTTAACCTGGTGCCGTTGACGCTGGAATTGGGTGGCAAATCGCCCGTCATCATCTCGCACACAGCCGACCTGGCCAAAGCGGCGTTTAGCATTGCAGCTGCCAAGGGCAATAACGGCGGGCAGATCTGTATTAACCCGGATGTGGTGTACGTACCGCAGGGGTTGCTGGATGACTTTCTGGGCGCGCTGCGCACCGCTTATGGCGAATTGTTCCCGCGCATCGACGACAACCCGGACGTGGTGGCGGTGATTAACGCCCGGCACTTGCAGCGCGTCGAAGGCTACGTGCAGGACGCCCGAGACCGCGGCGCACGCGTCGAGAGCTTTCCGCAACCGTTGCCGGTGGATGAGCAGCAGCGGCGTCGGCCTTTGCAGGTGGTGGTGAACCCGCCTCGCGACAGCCAGATTTTGCACGAAGAAATCTTTGGTCCGGCGCTGGTGGTGCTGCCATACGCGCAGCTGGACGAGGCGCTGGCAGACATTCACAGCCGCGAGCGTCCCTTGGCGCTGTATTACTTTGGCCAGAGTGAAGAAGAGCAACGGTACGTGTTGCAACACACCTGGTCCGGTGGCGTGACGATCAATGACGTGATGATGCACGCCGCGCTGCACGATGCACCCTTCGGCGGCATTGGCGCGTCCGGCATGGGCCATTATCACGGCCGTGAAGGTTTCCTCGAATTCAGTCACATGCGCACGGTGTTCAAGGCGCCTGCCAACGACCCGCGTCGTGAGTGGGGGCTGTTGCCGCCCTATGGCGAACACTTTTTACCGACGATGCAATCGATGGTCACGGCCGATTGATTACACCGCGTGCGGCCCCCAACACAACCACCCAGCTGGAGAATGACTGTGCCAAAGCCCCCTGTGTCCATGGATGAACTGCAACCCCCGGCTGGCTGGCCACGCCGCCATGTGCTCAAGGCCGGAGCCGTGGCAGTGGGTGCCGGGCTGTTGGGCCGTTTTGCCCAGGCGGCTGACAGCAATGCGCTGTCGCAAACCGATTACCTGAAGCTGGATGCCTGGGGCATGGCTGATGCCGTGCGCAAGGGCGAGGTCAGCCCGCAGGCGTTGCTGGCAGCGGCGATGGCGCGCTGTGATGCGGTCAACCCCAACGTAAACGCGGTCAACCTGCGTCACGATGAATACGCCACAACCTTGCTCAAGACCCGTCAGGGCAATGGTACGTCCACTTCCGGAAGCCTGGCTGGCGTGCCGATTCTGGTTAAAGACCTCAATACTTATCTGCAGGGTACGCCCACCACCAATGGCTGCCGCTTGTTCAAGGATGCTGACGCGGCACCTTATACCAGTACCTTGATTGCCCGTTATCAAGCGGCCGGCGCCGTACCGTTTGGCAAAACCACGTGCCCGGAATTCGGCCTGACCACGACCACCGAGTCGTTGTTGTGGGGGCAAACCCGCAATCCGTGGAACCTGGCCATGAGTGCGGGCGGCTCTTCCGGCGGGGCCGCGGCGGCGGTGGCGGCCGGGATTGTGCCCGTCGCGCATGCCACCGATGGCGGCGGTTCGATTCGGATTCCGGCCTCGTATTGCGGATTGGTGGGGCTCAAGCCTGGGCGTTATCGCACGCCCAGCGGGCCGGGCAAGTTCGAAGGCTGGTTTGGCGCCAGTGTCGGCAACGTGGTGTCGCGCAACGTGCGGGACATGGCGTTGTTTCTGGACGCAGGGCAGGGCCATGAAGCCGGTAGCCCGTATTGGACGAAACCCCTGGCCCGGCCTTACGTCGAGGAGTTGCAGGCCGCGCCGGGGCGCTTGCGAATCGGTATGGTAACCGATTCGCTGACCGGTGCGCCACTTGACCCTGACGTCGCCCGGGTACTGGATGAAACCGCTCAGCGCTTGTCGGCATTGGGCCACCACGTAGAGCCTGTGCGTTTGCACGTTGATCCACGGCAACTGTTTGGGGCTCATGGCGCAGTGATCGGTGACGCACTGCTGAGCCTGGTCCACGACCGCGAGCAGGCGCTGGGGCGCAGTGCGACACCTGAAGATCTAGAGCGCATTACGCACGTGGTGTTGGGCAACGCGCAAAAAGTGACCGGCGAAGCGTTGTACCGCGCCCGCCAGTCGTTCGAGTCTATAGGTGGCCACATGGAGGAGCAGTTCCGGCAGCGCGACGTGATCCTGTCGCCGGTCACTGCTAACGTCACACCGGAGCTGGGGTTGCTGAGCCTCGATCAGCCCTGGGACAGTTATGCCCACAACGCCATGGGCAGTGCCGGGTTTACCGTGCTGGCCAATGTCAGCGGGCAGCCAGCCATCTCGCTGCCGGTGGGCATGAGTGGCACTGGCATGCCCATTGGCATGATGCTGACCGCCCCGATGGGCGGGGAGGATGTGCTGCTGCGCCTGAGTGCGCAGCTGGAACAGGCGCACCCGTGGGCCAAATTGCCCACCCTTTGATGCACCGGCCCGCGTCTTGACATTGACCTGTTACAACGCACTGCGTAGCCTTGCGCGTTCGAGGTTCTTCGCGTCGCGAAGCTAAGAAGGGAACGCGGTAAGCCGCGGCTGCCCCCGCAACTGTAAACGGTCAATTGCCTTGCAGTGCCACTGCTCCCTGGAGCGGGAAGGCGCAAGGAAAGGCGCAGCCACCGGCTGCTGCCAGCCGTCAGCCAGGAGACCTGCCTCGTGAGCGTTTTTTACTTCAACCGGGCGGGGTGATCCGGTGGCGAATACGGCCGTGCAGTGCGTGCGGCCGTCGTCCCGTATGCCCGCCGCTTTGCCAAAGGGCATCCGATGAAAACACTGGCCAAAACACCCGTCACCATCGTCACCGGCTTCCTCGGCTCGGGCAAAACCACCTTGCTGCGTCACATGCTGGACAACGCGCAGGGCCGTCGCATTGCCGTTATCGTTAACGAGTTCGGCGAGTTGGGCATTGATGGCGAAATCCTCAAACAGTGCTCCATCGGGTGTACCGAAGAAGAAGCCAACGGCCGCGTGTATGAACTGGCCAACGGCTGCCTGTGCTGCACCGTTCAGGAAGAATTCTTCCCGGTGATGCGCGAGCTGGTGGCGCGTCGCGGCGACATCGACCACATCTTGATCGAAACCTCCGGCCTGGCGCTACCAAAGCCGCTGGTCCAAGCGTTTCAATGGCCCGAAATCCGCAGCGCCTGCACAGTCGATGCGGTAATTACCGTGGTCGACAGCCCGGCCGTGGCAGCGGGTACCTTTGCTGCCTTCCCGGATCAGGTGGATGCCCAGCGCAAACTCGACCCGAACCTGGACCACGAGTCGCCGCTGCATGAGCTGTTTGCCGACCAATTGGCCAGCGCCGACTTGGTCATCCTCAACAAAGCCGACCTGATCAGCCCTGAAGACCTGGCCAAGGTGCGTCTGGAAGTCGCTGAAGAACTGCCGCCTGCAGTGAAAGTGATCGAAGCCAGCAGTGGCCGTTTGCCGCTCGACGTGCTGCTGGGGCTGGGTAACAGCTCGGAAGCGCACATCGACAGTCGCCACAGCCATCACGATCATCACCATGAAGGCGATGACCACGACGACCACGATCACGACGCATTCGACTCCATTTCCATTGAACTGCCCCAAGCCGAAGAGCGCGTGTTGCTGGATGCCCTGACGCAGTTGGTGATCCGGCACGGCATCCTGCGGGTCAAGGGTTTTGCCGCGATCCCGGGCAAGCCGATGCGCTTGTTGATTCAGGGCGTGGGCACCCGCTTTGACAAGCACTTCGACCGCGCCTGGGCGGCGGATGAGAACCGCGTCACCAAGCTGGTACTGATTGGCCAGGACCTGGACGCCGCGCTGCTGGAATCCACCCTGCGCACAGCACTGAGCGCATAAGCCATGCATTTGCTCAGGACCCAGCCCGGTGGCTTTGTATCGGACGACAACATTGCTGACTTGGGGCAAACCCCCGCCGAGCTGGTAATCCTGTGCAGCGGCGACTCAAGCCTGGCATTGCTGGCCGAAGCGGCGCAGCAATTGCCTGAAGATTACCCGAGCCTGCGCTTGGCCAACCCGATGCAGGTTCAGAATCACGCCTCGGTCGACCTGTATGTCGATCAGGTGCTGCAACACGCCAAGGTCATCCTGCTGTCGTTGCATGGCGGGATTGGCTATTGGCGCTATGGCATCGAACAGTTGATGCAGTTGGCCGAGCGCGGCGTGACCTTGATCCTGGTGCCCGGCGACGACCGACCGGACCCTGAGCTCAGCGCGCTGAGCACAGTGCCCGCCGAACAGGCTGAACGCCTTTGGCATTTTTTGCGTCAGGGCGGGCGGCATAACGCACTGCAACTCTACAACTGCCTCGCTAGCCAATGGCTGGGGCGCGCTTACCCGTGGGGCGAGCCGCAGGCCCTGCCGCGTACTGCGATTTATCACCCGGTGCACCCCAACCCGCAGCTCAGCGACTGGCAGGCAGATTGGCAGCCCGGCTTGCCCGTGGCCGCCTTGCTGTTTTATCGCTCGCATTTGCAAGCGGCCAACACCGGCTTTGTGGATGTGTTTTGCCAACGCCTGCAAGCAGCGGGGATCAATCCGTTACCCCTTGCCGTGGCCAGCCTCAAGGAACCGGGGTGCCTGGCGGTGGTGCAAGACCTGCTGGATGAGGTCGACGCCGCCGTCATTCTCAACACCACCGGTTTCGCTCAGTCCAGTCCGGAGGCTCCGCACCTGCGGCCGTTCCGGCGCGACATCCCGGTGATTCAGGCAATTTGCGCCCAGGACAACGAACCCGGCTGGCGTGCCAGTGAACAAGGGCTTGGCCCGCGCGACCTGGCCATGCACATCGCGTTGCCGGAGCTGGACGGGCGCATCATCAGCCGTCCCATCAGCTTTAAAGATCTGGCCTGGCGCAGTGAGCGCAGTCAGTCAGATGTGGTGTGTTATCGCGCTCAGCCCGAGCGCATGGACTTTGTCGCGCAACTGGCGCGACGCTGGGTTGAGTTGGCCCGCGTGCCCAACCCGCAGAAGCGCATCGCGTTGATCCTCGCCAATTACCCGACCCGTGACGGGCGTATCGGCAACGGGGTAGGGCTGGACACCCCGGCCGCGGCGTTGAATATCCTGCGGGCCTTGAAGCAACAGGGTTATCCACTCGAAGGCGAACTGCCCGAGTCCGGCACAGCGTTGATTCAAGCGCTGCTCGGCGGCGTCAGCAATGACCTGGAAAGCCTCGACCTGCGCCCCTGCCACCAAAGCCTGGGTCTGGACGAATACGCGGCGCAGTTCAGGGCGCTGCCGCCCGCTAATCAACAAGCCGTGCTGGCGCGCTGGGGACGACCGGAAAATGACCCGATGTTTCGCGGCGGCCGACTGATGATTGCAGGCCTGCGCTTTGGCCTGACCTTTGTTGGGATCCAGCCCGCCCGAGGCTATCAAGTGGATGCCAGCGCTGTTTATCACGACCCGGATCTGGTGCCGCCCCATGGCTATCTGGCGTTCTACTTCTGGCTGCGGCACACCTATGGCGCGCATGCTGTCGTGCACGTGGGCAAACACGGCAATCTGGAGTGGTTGCCGGGTAAAGGCGTGGGGTTGTCAGATGAATGCTGGCCAGACGCTTTGCTGGGCCCGTTGCCCAATATTTACCCATTCATCGTGAATGACCCGGGCGAAGGCGCACAGGCTAAGCGTCGCACACAGGCGGTGATCATCGACCACCTCATGCCACCGCTGACCCGCGCCGAAACCTATGGTCCGTTGCGCGACCTCGAGCTGCTGGCGGATGAATATTACGAAGCGCAGTTGCTGGACCCGCGCAGGGCGCGAGAGTTACAGCGCGACATTCTCAAACTGGTGCGCGAAACCCATATCGACCGCGAACTGGAGCTGGACGAAAAGCTCGATAGCGACGCCGATGCGGCCATCTGGCTGCCGCGTCTGGACACGTACTTGTGTGACCTGAAAGAGTCGCAGATACGCGACGGGCTGCATATTTTTGGCGAGTCGCCCGAGGGCCGTTTACGCATTGATACGCTGCTGGCGCTGCTGCGCATACCCCGTGGCGACGGGCGCGGTGCGCAATCCAGTGTGTTACGGGCGCTGTCCAAGGCGTTCGGCCTGGGTTTCGATCCGCTCGATTGTGCGCTGGCCGAACCCTGGACCGCGCGACGCCCGGCGCCATTGTTGGCCGTCAGCGATGCCCTGTGGCGCACCGCTGGCGACACCCGCGAGCGCCTTGAACTGTATGCCGCCGGGCTGATCGAACACGCGCTGGCAGGCACATTGGCACTGCCCTGCGACGATCAATGGGCCGAGGTGCGGAGCATTTTTGACGCCTTGCTGCAGGTGGTTGCACCCCGGCTCGACGCCTGCGGCCCCGCCGAGATGCAGGGCATGCTCGACGCGCTCCAGGGTCGCTTCGTGCCAGCCGGGCCCAGTGGGGCACCGAGTCGCGGGCGGCTGGATGTACTGCCCACAGGGCGCAATTTTTTCTCGGTGGACGTGCGCAACCTGCCGACCACCACCGCGTGGCGCATCGGTTTCCAATCCGCCAATTTGATCCTTGAGCGCCACTTGCAGGATCACGGTGATCATCTGCGACAACTGGGGTTGTCCGTCTGGGGCACGGCCACCATGCGCACCGGTGGCGACGATATCGCCCAAGCCATGGCGCTGATGGGCGTGCGCCCGGTGTGGGCCACTGGCAGTCAGCGCGTGGACGACTTTGAAATCCTGCCGGTGAGCCTGCTCGACCGGCCGCGGGTGGATGTCACGCTGAGGGTGTCGGGGTTCTTCCGCGATGCGTTTGCTAACCTTATTCGCCTCTTCGATGCGGCCGTGCAGGCTGTGGCAGCACTGGACGAGCCGGATGACGTGAACCCGCTGGCGGCCAAAGTGCGCCAGGAACGCGCGCAGTTGGAGCGCGAAGGGCTGGCCCCGGAACTGGCGGCGCGTCAGGCTGGCTGGCGGGTGTTTGGCGCCAAACCCGGCGCCTATGGCGCCGGTGTGCAGAACGCCATCGACGGGCGTTTGTGGCAGAGCCGTGACGATCTGGCCGAGGTCTATCTGAACTGGGGCGGCTATGCCTATGGCGGCGCCGATGAGGGCACCGCGGCCCGCGGCCCGTTCGCCCAGCGCCTCAGCCAGCTGCAAGCGGTGGTACAGAACCAGGATAATCGCGAGCACGATTTACTCGACTCCAACGACTATTACCAGTTCCAGGGGGGCATGCTCGCTGCCGTGGAGAGCCTGAGTGGCGGGCAAGTCGCCAGTTACCACGGCGATCACAGCCAACCGGATTTACCGAAGATTCGCACCCTCAAGGAAGAACTGAACCGGGTGGTCCGTTCCCGTGCGGCCAATCCGAAGTGGATTGAGGGCGTCAAACGGCATGGCTATAAAGGCGCGTTTGAAATGGCGGCGACCCTGGACAACCTATTCGCGTTCGACGCCACCACGCACCTGATCGACGACCATCAATATGCGTTGTTGGCCGATGCCTATTTGCTTGACCCGGACACCCGGCAATTTGTGCAGCAACACAACCCTCATGCGCTGCGCGACATGACCGAGCGTCTGCTGGAGGCCCAGCAACGCGGTCTGTGGAGTGAACCGGGCGAGTACCGGGACGCGTTGGAAAACCTGCTGCTGGACATTGAAGAAGACTGATGTGGACATTGACATGACTGATACCCCGCACTTCCCGCTGTCTGCGGTCGTGGGCGCCGAGGACTTGAAACTGGCGCTGTGCCTGACGGCGATTGACCCGAAAATCGGCGGGGTGTTGATTGAAGGCCCGCGCGGGATGGCCAAGTCCACCTTGGCTCGCGGGCTGGCGGATGTGCTTGCCAGCGGTCAATTCGTCACCTTGCCGCTGGGCGCCACTGAAGAGCGACTGGTGGGCACGCTCGATCTGGATGCGGCACTGGGACAGGGCAAGGCGCAGTTTTCACCGGGCGTGCTGGCCAAAGCGGATGGCGGGGTGTTGTATGTCGATGAAGTGAACCTGCTGGCCGACCATTTGGTGGACGTGCTGCTGGACGTGGCCGCCAGCGGTATCAACGTCGTGGAGCGCGACGGGATTTCCCATCGTCACCCGTCACGTTTTGTGCTGATTGGCACCATGAACCCCGAGGAAGGCGAGCTACGGCCCCAATTGCTCGACCGCTTCGGTCTCAACGTCGCCATGAGCGGCCAGCCACTGCCCGTCGAACGCGGCGAAATCATTCGTCGGCGTCTGGACTTTGATGCCGATCCGCAGGGGTTCTGCGCGCACTGGCGAGCCAGCCAGGAGGCCTTGCGCGCGCGCTGTCAGCACGCACGTGCGCTGCTTGGCGCTATTGCGCTGGATGATGCCTCGCTGGCGACCATCACGCAACGCTGCTTTGCGGCGGGCGTTGACGGCCTGCGCGCTGATCTGGTCTGGCTGCGTGCCGCCCGTGCTCATGCCGCGTGGCGTGGCGCCAACCGTATTGAGACACAGGACATCGACGCCGTTGCCGAGTTTGCCCTGCGCCACCGTCGTTGCCAGCAATCGCCGCAAGGCCCCACGCCGGATCAACCGCCACCCCCCGAGCCTTCTCCAGGCACGGCGGCGGACGCGGGGCAGGGGTTGTGGGGCCAGTTGCCGGTTCAGCCACAGGCCACGGGTGTGCGCCGTGAAGTGCCGAGCTGGCCAAAAAAGCCTTAGGCATCCGCCCTCGTGCAACGGTGGGGGCGGATGCCAGACCCCGGCCGGGTACCCTGGACAGCGGTAAGCAAGGCGCCAGCCGTGCAGCGCCTTGTGGGGGGGTGGATTGGGTGCAGACGTTGTTGCAGGGGCGGCCGCGGCAACGCAACGACCTGGCCTTCAAAACCCGGCGCAGCACGTCACCACAGGTGTGGCTGGTGATCGTGGATGCTTCGGCTTCGACCCGGCGTCATCACGCGCTGACGGACGCCAAAGGCGTGCTGGCCGAAGTGTTCGAGGATGCCTATCGGCAACGTGCACGGGTGGCCGTGATGACGGCCAGCGGTTTGGGTCCGCAGTGGCACGTCAGCGGCATCAAAGCAGCCAAAGGGTTGGAACACTGGCTGCAAGGATTGGGCGCGGGGGGCGGTACGCCGTTACTGGAAGCGGTGAGTCAAGCCAGTGAGTGGCTCAAAACCCGGCGCCGGCGTTTCCCGCTGGAGGAGCAACGCGTGTTGTTGCTCACTGATGGGCGGCTCAAGGCATGGCGCACGCAGCCAACACTAGAATGCCCGGGCCTGTTGATCGACATGGAACGCGGACCGATTCGCCTGGGCAGGGCCCGGCAAATCGCCAGCGATCTGCACATCGATTACCGGCACCTGGATGAACTTCAAACCCTGTAGCTAAAAAACGCGAGGCTGGCGATCAGGTGACCTGTCTTGTCACCTTGTCGCAGCCTCGTTGCGCAACACACATACACGCGGGCTGATTAAGCCGGCATTACCCAAGGCTGCAACGCGTAGCCTTCTTCGCTCAGCTCGGCGCGGGCTTGTGCCAGCAGGCTTGCGAGCTGTGCGGCATCGGCGCAGGCACTGCGCGGGATCTGTTTACGGCCAATGCGGGTGCTGGTGCGGTCAATCACGGTCAGGCTCAGTTCGCCATGGCCGTCCTGTGCAGCCCACGCCACGCACTGGAAAGGTTGAAAAGCGTGGCCGGCAATCAAAAGTGCTTCGTTGAAACGGAGCGGGGCGTTCATAGGGGTCGTCTCTCAAATAGGCCCATCACGTGATTAACCGTCGGCTGGGCTTACCGTGCGGTTGGTTACTTGTACTGATGACCGATGCCCCCACGCAGGTCACACCCATTTGTGCTTTTTTTTAACGGTTTTTCATTTCACTGATCTGGATCAGCGTTTAGTTGCGTTCAAAGACACGGATTTACGATGCGTGTCTGTGACTATGAGTGGGCAAAGTTCCGTTTGATATTAGGCTTATAAGAAAACAGTACAAGCGCGGGCAAAAGTAAGGCTAACGTTAGGAGCAATCTCCTCAACTTACTGTTTTTACTAATCTTTTAATATTTTGGCGCCAAGGAACAGTCATGCTCGCATTGTCCGCATCCCGCCGTTTGTTAGTGGTTGATCCTTGTGATGATTGTCATCAGATAGTGCCCGGGCTGCGTAACATTGGCTGGGATGTGGACAGTTGCAACCTGGACGCTGTCATTGATCGCTCATGTGACGTCGGTCTTATCCGGTTACAACCTTTTCATCTGGAACGGCCCGAAGCGGTCAAAGACATGATTAGCCGCAGCGGCACAGAGTGGATTGCCGTGCTCAGCCCTGACACGTTGCAAATGAAGACCGTGGGTGATTTTGTCTGCGAGTGGTTTTTTGATTTTCATACCCTGCCTTTTGACGTGTCGCGGGTTCAGGTCACGTTGGGCCGTGCATTTGGCATGGCGCGCTTACGGGGCCGTAGTACGGACCCGATTGAAAGCGCCGGGCACGAGTTGCTGGGGGAAAGCCGCGCGATCCGGGACCTGCGCAAACTGTTGGGCAAACTGGCTCCCACTGAGTCGCCGGTCTTGATCCGGGGCGAGAGCGGCACGGGCAAAGAATTGGTCGCCCGAACCTTGCACCGCCAGTCCCAGCGCCACGCCCGGCCATTTGTGGCAATCAACTGCGGAGCGATCCCGGAACACCTGATCCAGTCGGAGCTGTTTGGCCATGAAAAGGGCGCGTTCACCGGCGCCCATCAACGCAAGGTCGGGCGTATCGAAGCGGCCCACGGCGGGACATTGTTTCTGGATGAAATTGGCGATCTACCCCTTGAACTCCAGGCCAACTTGCTGCGCTTCTTGCAGGAAAAACACATTGAACGGGTGGGCGGTAGCCAGCCGATCCCGGTGGATGTGCGGGTGTTAGCGGCGACCCATGTGGACCTGGAAGCGGCGATCATCAACGGGCGTTTTCGCGAGGATTTGTATTACCGGCTCAACGTGTTGCAGGTCCTCACCGCACCCTTGCGTGAACGTCATGGTGACATGGCCATGCTGGCCAACCACTTTGCACGGTTTTACAGCCAGGAAACCGGGCGACGACCGCGTACCTTCAGCGAGCAAGCGCTGGTGGCCATGGGCAATCACGACTGGCCGGGCAATGTCCGAGAGCTGGCCAATCGGGTTCGCCGCGGCTTGGTGTTGGCTGAAGGTCGTCAGATAGAGCCGTGTGATCTTGGACTTGAGACCCGGCAGGCGCCCAGCCTGACCATGGGCACACTGGAAGACTATAAGGACCGTGCTGAACGTCAGGCGTTGTGTGATGTGCTGCAGCGCCACAGCAACAACCTCAGCCTGGCGGCCAAAGTACTGGGCGTGTCACGGCCAACGTTTTACCGTTTGTTGCACAAGCATCAAATCCGCTAGGGCGGGGTGAAAAGAACAGGCCCGCTGCGTTCACCCGCAGCGGGCCTTTTCCGTTGGCGACGTTAAAAGTAGTAAGGGAATTTCAGGCTGAACGTGAAATCGGGCGCATCTTCGGTCAGACCGATCGAGAGGTTGGGCACGATGGTCAGGTTGTCAGTGGCGGCAATGGTCATACCGACGTTGAAGTACCCGGCGTTGGCGTCGCTGGTGGTCAGGGTTTGCCAGTCTTGACCCTTGTATTTGATTTTGCTCTTGCTCTGGATCAAGTCAGACACCGAGAACGACATGCTCATCTTTTCGTTCAGCGCAAAGGCCACGCCCGCACCAATCTGGTAACTGTCGCCGAGTTTGACGCTGCCGGGCTGAGACTGACCGGCGGTGCTACCGATGTCACTGAACGAATCTTCCAGGTTGTAGGTGTAGGAAAGGGAGCCGAACAGCACCGCCGGGTCGAAGGTCTTGACCAGCGAAATGCCCGGTGTGATGGACCACACCCCATTACCCGTGGGCAAGCTTTCGGGGTAGATGATGTTGTTGTTCTGCCCGTCGGTGACCAGCTTGATACCGAACGGATCCTTGCCGGTCGGTGCCTTGACCCTGACCGAGAATACGGCATCAGGGGTGTTGGGCGATTCGTCGAGGAATTTGTACGCCACGCCGACGTTGACGTCGCCAAGGGTGGGATCACGGGTGACAGTTCTGTCGGACGCTGCCGACGCATCGCCGCCATTGGCGCCGCCGGACTGGTAGGTCGATTCCCGATACACCACAGGCACGTTGACATCGAACTGCCAGCGATTGTCGAGGTTGTAGCGTGCCGTCAGGTCCAGGGTCCAGTTATCGGCTTTGATACGGTCCAGGTTCAGGTTGCCCAGCAAGATGGAGTCCAGCGCCAGAAAGCCATTGAGCGTGAGTTGGCGGGTGTCATAGCGCGAATACGTGACCCCGGTTTCGACACTGAACTTGCCGCCGCCAAAGAAACCGCTGGCTTCGTCGTACAGGTTGGTCACACTTTGCGCAGGGGCCGAGTCGTCCTTTAGCGACTCGCCGTAAGAGCTGCCACTGGCGCCGCCCGCGGCACCACCACTTGATTGGGCAACGGTTTGTCCGCGCTTGAGATCGGCCGGGGATTTCACCAACCTTTTCGGGGCCGGGACCGCCGGTTGCTCTTCGACTTGGCGCACTCGCTGCTCAAGCACTGCCAACGCTTTTTGCTGCTGATCGTAACGCTGGCGCAACTCCATTAATTCTTGTTTAAACGTTTCTACATCAACCTCCGAGGCCGCCTGTAACAGCGTGGAGGGAAGCAGTGCGCTCATACATACAACTGCGCGAAAGGTAAACCATCGATGCATGAAATAAGCCGTCCGGGGAGTCCATAAAGTTGTGGGACAGCCTAGTTCAATATCCTGCAGCACGAAGGGCTATTAGGGATGCTCCGATCAACTTGTCGTGCAGCCGCGGCAAGTTGCAATTTTCCAGGCACCTACAGCGTCATTGGACGAAAAGTGACCGAAAAATCATGTACGGAGAGCTTTTTCGACCGGTTCTCCGTGTT
>NZ_JAAQWY010000042.1:0-25701 GCF_012985765.1 Pseudomonas sp. WS 5071
CGCCACAGCTGTACATCGCGGTCGGTATTTCCGGCGCGATCCAGCACCTGGCGGGCATGAAAGACTCCAAAGTGATCGTTGCGATCAACAAGGACGAAGAAGCGCCGATCTTCCAGGTGGCCGATTACGGCCTGGTGGCGGACTTGTTCGAAGCCGTACCTGAGCTGGAGCGGGCGCTCTGACTCGATGGCTGTTGCCACAGGTGGAGGGTGGGGCAGGGGGATGCCTGCCCCACCCATAAAAAAGCCCCGGACACTGTCCGGGGCTTTCAATGGGGTGTGCGAATCAGCAGTAGCTGTTCACTTTCACAACGGCAGGTTCTTCTTTCGCCTTTTCCCAAGTCAGGGTCAGGGTGTGCAGAACCTTCTCCATAAAGTGTGTGTCCGCTGCGGCCTTCTTGCCAACGTAGCCCTGGCCGCGGCGGTACATTTTGAGTCGTGCACGCATCTGTGGATGCTGCTTTTCAAACTCAGATTCTTCTGGGTATTGCGTGACAGCGTCGATATGGACTTCGCCCGCTTCATTGACCCACACAATATGATCGTCGAGTGTGTCTTTACGACTGGCAAACAGTTCGGCCAGTTCGTTAACAGTAGGTTGGTTATTCAGGTTCATCGCTAACTCCTTGACCACTCGTTGATCTGTCAATTGATTCGCGCAACTGCACATGCAGCGCTACGTAGTGTCCATCTAATGCAGATCCTGACTTGAACCCGTGATGTGTAGTAGTAGAACAGTGCTACTACAACATCGGCCTAAATAAGGGAGAACAGCGCGAGCCAGCATGCTTCGGGTGACGTGATGCATCAGCCACAAGCTTCATGAGGGCGTCTCGCCAGTTTCGCTCATCCTGACATCGGACGATCAAACCAGGTCCGCTTCATCAATTCTGCCTTGTGGGCAGTACCTATCCCGGAACAGTCCGACGGCTCGTCGAACATGCTTACAACCACTTTTTCCAACGCTTCCGGTGGGGAAGACGTCTGCATCATGCAAAAGGAAAAAGCCGTCGTCAACACATATGTAGTGAATATTTTAAAGCACTACATATGTGACTCGTCGGTCTGTTTCCAGCATGGCGGTCATCTGCTCTGGCTCGGCGATTGGCGGCTTCGGGACTTGCCAACAACCTGTGACCAGTGGATTTCGCCGTATTGCAGTGCTTTTAGTACGGGCGGTGTATGCCGTGGGCCAGCAGCAGTGGCCGCTCTGTTAGTATCTGGCACTTTGATACCCATTAAAGGTGCCCTATGAGCGAGCCGATTCGCCTGACGCAGTACAGCCACGGAGCAGGTTGCGGCTGCAAAATTTCGCCTCAGGTACTTGAAGTCATTCTTGCGGGCAGTGGTGCGCAACACCTTGATCCAAAGCTGTGGGTCGGTAATTCATCGCGTGATGACGCGGCGGTCTACGCCTTGGATGATGAGCGCGGCGTGGTGTCGACCACCGATTTTTTCATGCCCATCGTCGATGACCCGTTCGATTTCGGCCGCATTGCGGCCACCAATGCCATCAGCGACATCTACGCCATGGGCGGCGATCCCTTAATGGCGATCGCCATTCTGGGCTGGCCGGTGAACCTGTTGCCGCCTGAGGTGGCCCGTGAAGTGATTCGCGGGGGCCGTGCGGTGTGTGATGAGGCAGGGATCCCGTTGGCAGGCGGGCATTCGATTGACACCCCGGAGCCGATCTTCGGTCTGGCCGTGACCGGTGTCGTCAATAAGCGCCAGATGAAGCGCAACGACACCGCGACCGCCGGGTGTTTGCTGTACCTGACCAAGCCATTGGGGATTGGCATCCTGACCACCGCCGAGAAGAAGGGCAAGTTGCGGCCCGAGGATGTCGGCGTCGCACGGGACTGGATGTGTACGCTGAACAGCATTGGCAGCCAGTTTGCCAAGCTCGAGGGCGTCACCGCGATGACGGACGTCACCGGTTTTGGCCTGCTGGGGCACTTGGTTGAGATGGCCGACGGCAGCGACCTGACTGCGCAAATCCAATACGCCAACGTGCCACGCTTGGCGTCGGTGGAGTACTACCTGGAGCTGGGTTGTGTACCGGGCGGTACGTTGCGTAATTACGACAGTTACGCGAGCAAAATTTCGCCTGTCCAAGAGCTGCACAAGCGTGTGCTGTGCGATCCGCAAACCAGTGGCGGGTTGCTCGTCGCTGTCAGTGCGCAAGGCAACGAGGCCTTCCTGCACATGGCCCGCGAGCATGGCTTGAACCTTGAGCCGATTGGCCGTTTGGTGGAGCGACAGACACACGCGGTTGAGGTTTCATGATGGCTCATGACATAACCGACTTCCGCGAACTGTTTCTCCATGATCGGCCGATGATCGACACCCGTGCGCCGATTGAATTTCACAAAGGGGCGTTTCCAGGGGTGGTCAATTTGCCCCTGATGACTGACCACGAGCGCGAGCGCGTGGGCACGTGCTACAAGCAGCAAGGGCAGCAAGCGGCTGTGGTGCTGGGGCATCAATTGGTGTCGGGCAAGGTCAAGGCCGAGCGCTTGCAAGCATGGGCCGATTTTGCTCGCGCCCATCCTGACGGGTGTTTGTATTGCTTTCGTGGCGGCATGCGTTCGCAGATCGTCCAGCAGTGGCTTAAACAGGATGCAGGGATTGACTACCCGCGCATCACTGGCGGCTATAAGGCGCTGCGCACATTTCTGATCCAGACCCTCGATGATGCCGTGGCGCAGTGCGATTTGCAGGTGCTCGGCGGCATGACCGGCACCGGCAAAACCGATGTGCTGGTGCAGCTCGACAATGCGCTGGACCTTGAAGGCCACGCCAATCACCGCGGTTCAAGCTTTGGCAAACGCGCGACCGGTCAACCGTCCAACATCGATTTTGAAAATCGCTTGGCCATCGATGTGTTGAAAAAGCGCGACAAAGGCGTTGAGCGGTTTGTGCTGGAGGACGAGAGCCGCACGGTGGGCAGTTGCGCGTTGCCGTTAGCCCTCTACCAAACCCTGCAGACTGCGCCAATGGTGTGGCTGGAAGACAGCTTGAACAGCCGGGTCGAGCGTATCCTGCGTGACTACGTCATTGAGTTATGTGCTGAGTTCGTGGCCAGAAATGGTGAGCATGGCTTCGCGCTTTTCTCTCAACGGTTGTTGGAAAGTCTGGCCAATATTCAAAAACGCCTCGGCGGGGAACGTTACCAGCGTTTGCAGGAGGTGATGAGCAGCGCACTGAAGGAGCAGGAGCGTTGCGGCTCTGTGGATTTGCACCGGGTGTGGATCGAAGCGTTGCTGCGTGAGTACTACGATCCGATGTACACCTTCCAGCGTGAAAAGAAAGCCGGACGGATCGTGTTCGCAGGGGATCAGGCGGCAGTCCTGGCGTATTTGCGTGACCATGCCCGCAGCCGCGAGGACCGTTAAACAGCGTTTTAGGTACGGTCAATGGCTCATTGGCCAAACCAGTCAACCAGCTTGAGCGGTTTGACCATTGTTGCAGAGCCCTCGCAAGGCGATTATCAGCAGGATTTTCGACGGTTCCCATTCCTATAAAAAGACCGAGGGATTCTGCTGATGCGCGACTATCTGACCGCGACGAGCGACTTTGACTATCAACGTGCAGTGAGCCACGCGTTGCATGGCGATTTAACCGCTCTCAATGCCTGCGTCGAGTGCTGCGACCGCCATGCCTTGCCGGGGCGCATTGCCTTGTTCTGGGAAGGCCGTGACGCCAGCAGCGCGTCCTACACCTTTACCGAATTGCAGGACCACGCGGCCCGTTTTGCCAACTTCCTGCTGGCTCAAGGGGTCAAGCGCGGCGACAAAGTGGCGGGCCTGTTGCCACGCAATGTCGAGTTGTTGATCGTGGTACTGGCGAGTTGGCGCATAGGCGCGGTCTACCAACCCCTGTTTACGGCCTTTGGCCCCAAAGCCATTGAGCATCGCCTTAACAGCTCCGGCGCGGCGCTGGTGGTCACTGACGCCGTCAATCGACCCAAGCTGGCTGAAGTGAATGACTGCCCGACGGTCGTCACCGTGGGCGGTCCGAAAGGCCAAGGGTTGGTGCGGGGCGATTACAGCTTTTGGGCTGAGCTGGAGCGCTACCCGGCAGTCTGCGAGCCCATAATGCTGACCGGCGAAGACCCTTTTCTGCTGATGTTCACCTCGGGTACGACTGGCCCGGCCAAACCGCTCCTCGTTCCCCTTAAAGCCATCGTCGCGTTTCAGGCGTACACCCGCGACGCCGTGGACCTTCGCCCTGAAGACGCATTCTGGAACCTGGCCGACCCTGGTTGGGCGTACGGTATTTACTTCGGCATCACCGGCCCGTTGTCGATGGGCCACCCGATCACGCTCTACGACGGCCCGTTTAGCGTCGAAAGCACCTGCCGCGTGATCAAAAAGTACGCCATCACCAACCTCACCGGCTCCCCGACGGCTTACCGCCTGTTGATTGCAGCCGGGGATGCGTTTTCCAGCAAAATCAAAGGCCAGTTGCGGGCCGTCAGTAGCGCCGGTGAACCCCTTAACCCGGAAGTCATCCGCTGGTTTTCCGAGCACCTTGACGTCACCATTCATGACCACTACGGGCAGACTGAAATCGGCATGGTGCTGTGTAATCACCATGGGCTTGGTCATCCGGTGCACCTGGGAGCGGCGGGGTTTGCCTCACCGGGACACCGCATTGTGGTGTTGGACGACAACCATCAGGAGCTGCCCGTAGGTCAGCCGGGCATTTTAGCCGTGGATCGCAGTCAGTCGCCGATGTGCTGGTTTGGCGGCTACCACGGTTTCCCCACCAAAGCCTTCGTCGGTAATTACTACCTCAGTGGCGACACCGTTGAGTTGAATCCGGACGGCAGCATCAGTTTTGTCGGACGCAGCGATGATGTGATCACCACCTCCGGTTACCGTGTCGGTCCCTTTGATGTGGAGAGCGCCTTGATCGAACACCCGGCGGTGATCGAAGCCGCCGTGGTCGGCAAACCTGACCCTGAGCGCACCGAGTTGGTCAAAGCGTTTGTGGTGCTGAGCCCGCATTACCTGGGTGATGCGCAATTGGCAGAAACCCTGCGCTTGCACGTGCGCCAGCGCCTGGCAGCCCATGCCTATCCCCGTGAAATCGAATTTGTCAGCGAATTGCCCAAAACACCCAGCGGCAAGTTGCAGCGCTTTATCTTGCGCAATCAGGAAATCGCCAAGGCTGAACAGGCGGCGAACGCCCGGGCCACGGCTTAACCTTCAGGAAAAATCATGCAAATCGAGAACACAGTTTTTATCGTCACAGGTGGGGCTTCAGGCTTGGGCGCTGCAACGGCTGAGATGCTGGTCAATGCTGGCGCCAGGGTCATGCTGGTGGATGTGAACGCGGACGCAGTGGCCGCACAGGCCACCCGCTTGGGCGCTAAGGCGCGCAGTGCAGTGGCGGACATCAGTCAGGCGCAGGCCGCGCAGGCAGCCATTGACGCCACCGTCGCGGCGTTTGGGGGCGTTAACGGTCTGGTCAACTGCGCCGGGATCGTGCGCGGTGAAAAGATCCTTGGCAAGGGCGGCCCTCACGGCCTGGAGAGCTTCAGTCAGGTCATCAACGTCAACCTGATTGGCAGTTTCAATATGCTGCGACTGGCCGCAGCCGCAATTGCTGAAACGGCTGCGGATGTCGATGGCGAACGCGGGGTGATCATTAATACGGCGTCGGTGGCCGCCTTTGACGGGCAGATTGGTCAAGCCGCGTACGCGGCCTCCAAAGGCGCGATTGCCAGCCTGACCTTGCCAGCAGCTCGCGAGCTGGCCCGCTTCGGCATTCGTGTCATGACCATCGCCCCCGGCATTTTTGAAACGCCGATGATGGCGGGCATGACCCCGGACGTGCGCAACTCGCTGGCTGCGGGCGTGCCGTTTCCGCCGCGTCTGGGCAAACCGGCGGAATACGCTTCGCTGGTGCGGCACATCATTGAAAACAGCATGCTCAATGGCGAAGTGATCCGTCTCGACGGCGCATTGCGCATGGCAGCGAAGTAAGGAGAGGGCGATGACGATGTCTAATGATCCAGTCGTAATAGTCAGTGCTGCACGCACGCCCATGGGCGGTTTTCAAGGTGACTTCAAGGGCCTGACTGCGCCACAGTTAGGCGCTGCGGCCATCCGCGCTGCTGTGGAGCGCGCCGGGGTGTCGAGTGACAGCGTTGAAGAAGTGCTGTTCGGTTGCGTGCTGTCAGCCGGTCTTGGGCAGGCCCCGGCGCGCCAGGCCGCGTTGGGCGCGGGCCTGGACAAGGGCACCCGTTGCACCACGCTGAACAAAATGTGCGGGTCGGGCATGGAAGCGACGATTCTGGCCCACGATCGGCTGATGGCGGGCGGGGTGGATGTGGTGGTGGCAGGCGGCATGGAAAGCATGTCCAACGCGCCGTATCTACTCGACCGGGCCCGCAGTGGCTACCGCATGGGGCATGGCCGGGTGCTGGATCACATGTTCCTCGACGGACTGGAGGATGCCTACGACCGCGGCCGCTTGATGGGCACGTTTGCGGAAGATTGTGCGCAGGCCCATGGCTTCACCCGTGAGGCCCAGGATGCCTTTGCCCTTGCCTCGCTGGCCCGTGCGCAGCAGGCGATCAGCGAGGGAAGCTTCAGCGCTGAAATTGTCCCGGTGCAGGTCGCGGTGGGCAAGGAACAGCGTGAGATCACTGAGGATGAGCAGCCGCCCAAAGCCAAACCCGAAAAAATTCCGTCGCTGAAACCGGCGTTTCGCGACGGCGGCACGGTGACCGCGGCCAACGCCAGCTCGATCTCCGATGGCGCCGCGGCGCTGGTGCTGATGCGTCGTTCCGAGGCGCAAAAGCGCGGGCTTACACCATTGGCGGTGATTCATGGGCACGCGGCGTTTGCCGACGAGCCAAGCCTGTTTCCCACCGCACCGGTGGGCGCCATCAAACGCTTGATGAGTAAAACCGGCTGGAACCTCAATGAGGTTGATCTGTTTGAGATCAACGAAGCCTTTGCGGTGGTCACACTGGTCACCATGAGTGAACTGAACCTGCCCCACGACAAGGTCAATATCCATGGCGGTGCCTGCGCCTTGGGTCATCCGATCGGGGCTTCCGGTGCACGCATCCTGGTGACGTTACTGTCGGCCTTGCGCCAGAAAAAACTCAAGCACGGCGTGGCCGCCATTTGCATTGGCGGCGGCGAGGCCACTGCGATTGCCGTGGAATGTCTGTACTAAGGAATTTTTATGCTGCCCACACCCGAACAACTACAAATTCGTGAAGCGGCCCGGCAGTTCGCCCAAGAGCGCTTAAAACCGTTCGCAGCCGAATGGGACAAACAGCATCGCTTTCCTCGTGAGGCGGTTCAGGAAATGGCCGAACTGGGTTTTTTCGGCATGTTGGTGCCCGAACAATGGGGCGGTTGTGACACCGGCTATCAGGCCTATGCCATGGCCCTTGAAGAAATCGCGGCGGGCGACGGCGCCTGCTCCACGATCATGAGCGTGCATAACTCGGTGGGCTGCGTGCCCATTCTCAAATACGGCACCGAACAGCAAAAACGCGACTATCTGATCCCGTTGGCCAGCGGTGCCATGCTGGGCGCGTTTGCGCTGACCGAACCGCAGGCTGGCTCCGACGCCAGCGACCTGAAAACCCGGGCCCGTCGTGAGGGCGATCACTACGTGCTCAATGGCTGCAAACAGTTCATTACCTCGGGGCAAAATGCGGGCGTGGTGATTGTGTTTGCCGTGACCGATCCGGCAGCGGGCAAGCGCGGCATCACGGCGTTTATCGTACCCACCGATACGCCGGGTTACAGCGTGGCTCGGGTAGAAGAAAAGCTCGGCCAGCATGCTTCCGACACCTGCCAGATTCTCTTCACCGACATGAAGATCCCGCTGGCCAATCGTTTGGGCGAAGAAGGGCAGGGGTACAAAATTGCGCTGGGCAATCTGGAGGGCGGGCGCATCGGTATTGCGTCACAAGCTGTCGGGATGGCACGCGCTGCGTTTGAAGCGGCCCGCGACTACGCCCGCGAGCGCGTCACCTTCGGGCAGCCCTTGGTCGAGCATCAGGCCGTGGCGTTTCGGCTGGCTGACATGTCCACAGAAATCGCCGTGGCCCGGCAAATGGTGCGCTATGCCGCCGCTTTGCGTGACAGCGGGCAGTCCGCGCTGGTCGAGGCGTCGCAAGCCAAGCTGTTCGCGTCGGAAATGGCGGAGCGCGTCTGCTCCAAAGCGTTGCAAACCCTCGGTGGTTATGGCTATTTGAGCGACTTCCCGCTGGAGCGCATCTATCGCGACGTGCGGGTGTGCCAGATTTATGAAGGCACCAGCGATATTCAGCGCATGGTCATTTCGCGCAATCTTTGAATGAGGATTTATCAATGAACTACGAAACCATTCTGTTGGACATTCATGGGCGCGTCGGCCTGATCACCCTGAACCGGCCGCAAGCCCTGAATGCCTTGAATGCGCAGTTGGTCAGCGAAGTGAATCACGCACTCGACCGCCTGGAGGCGGACAGTGAGATTGGCTGCATTGTCTTGACCGGTTCGAAAAAAGCCTTCGCCGCCGGTGCAGACATCAAGGAAATGGCTGACCTGACCTATCCACAAATTTACCTTGACGATCTGTTCTCGGACAGTGAACGCGTGTCTGCCCGGCGCAAGCCCATCATTGCGGCCGTTGCCGGTTTTGCCCTGGGCGGCGGCTGTGAACTGGCAATGATGTGCGACTTCATTCTGGCCGGTGACAATGCCAAGTTTGGCCAGCCTGAAATCAACCTCGGGGTACTGCCGGGCATGGGCGGCACCCAGCGCCTGACACGCGCAGTAGGCAAGGCCAAGGCCATGGAAATGTGCCTGAGCGGTCGCTTGATCGACGCCGCTGAAGCTGAACGTTCCGGGCTGGTGTCACGCGTGGTGCCAGTGGACGAATTGGTCGAAGAAGCCCTGAACGTGGCTGCGGTGATCGCCCAAAAATCACTGCCGGTGTTGATGCTGACCAAAGAGTGCGTCAACCGCGCGTTCGAAGTGAATCTGGCCGAAGGCGTACGTTTTGAGCGTCGCGTGTTCCATTCACTGTTCGCCACGCAGGATCAAAAAGAAGGCATGGCGGCGTTTGTGGGCAAGCGCGAAGCCCAGTTCAAGCACCAGTGATGCATCAGGCGCAACGCGGTCAGACCTGACCGCGTTGCGTTGCGTTGAATCGTAAACGGCGCTTGGCGCGTTTAAACCAAATAGTGTTTCAGCTCGCGTGCAATGACCATGCGTTGGATCTCACTCGATCCTTCATAGATTTGGGTGATTCGCGCATCCCGGTAGTAGCGCTCAACCGGGTAATCTTCCAGATAGCCATAGCCGCCATGAATCTGGATGGCTTTGGAGCACACATACTCAGCGATTTCCGACGCAAATAACTTGGCCTGCGAGGCTTCAGACAGGCACGGTTTGCCAGCGCTGCGCAATCTGGCCGCGTGCAGGATCAGCAAGCGCGCTGCATTGAGCCGGGTCTGCATGTCGGCCAGCATGTTGGCGACGCTCTGGTGTTCAATGATGGCTTTATCGAATTGCACGCGATCCCGGGCGTAGGTGAGGGCGGCTTCAAACGCGGCGCGGGCGATGCCAAGGGCCTGTGCGGCAATGCCAATGCGACCGCCTTCAAGGTTGGACAGGGCGATTGCCAGCCCTTTGCCGCGCTCCCCAAGCAGGCTGCTTTCGGGCACGGTGCAGTTATTCAGAGTGACCGCGCAGGTGTCCGAAGCGCGGATGCCCATTTTGTGTTCCGTACGGTCCACGATGAACCCCGGTGTATCGGTCGGCACCAAAAACGCCGACAAGCCCTTTTTGCCCAGGTCCGGATCGGTGACGGCAAACACAATGGCCAATTGAGCACGTTTGCCGTTGCTGACAAATTGCTTGGCACCATTTATCACCCACTGGCCGTCCTGCAGTTGCGCCCGGGTGCGCAGGTTGTGCGCTTCGGAACCCGCCTGGGGTTCTGTCAGGCAGAAGCACCCGATGGCCTGACCGCTGGCGAGTTTTTCCAGCCAAGTCTGTTTTTGCGCCTCGCTGCCGTACTTGAGGATGGGGCCGCAGCCGACCGAGTTGTGAATGCTCATCAGCGCGCCGGTGGCGCCGTCTCCGGCCGAGATCTCTTCGACCGCCAGGGCATAGGCAACATAATCGACGTAGGTGCCGCCCCATTCCTCGGGCACCACCATGCCAAGCAGGCCAAGCGCTCCCATTTTTGAAACCAGTGTGTCGTCAATCCAGCCTGCCTTTTCCCATGCCTGGGCATGGGGCGCAATTTCGCGTCGGGCGAAGTCGCGGGCCATGTCACGGATCATCACTTGTTCTTCACTCAGTTCGATGTCCTGCATGGTTCAGGCTCCTGTCGGCTTGAAATCAGAGAAGAAGCTGGCGACGTGTGCGGCATCCAGTTCGTTCAGGGAAGGCGGGTTCCAATGAGGCGTTTTGTCCTTGTCGATAATCAGGGCGCGCACGCCTTCCATCAGGTCGCCGCGATCAAACCACTGGCGATCGAGGTGCAATTCCAGTTCGAAGCACTGTTCGAGGGGCAGCTCGCGTCCCCGGCGCAGCATTTCAAGGGTCACTGCCATAGCCAGCGGCGAGCGGGTGAGCAGCAGATCGGCCGTGGCTGTGGCCCACTCGCGTTGTTCTGGCAGAGTGACCGCACGCAGACGATCAACGATCGCTGACACAGTGGGCGCCGAGAACACGTCATCTATGAGGGGGCGCAGTGTGGCGAGCGGGGGGGCTGATGGTGAGCTGTCAGTCAAGGACCCGATCAGCGTCTTGAGGTCGTCAGCAGGCGACAGTGTCCAGTTGAGCGTACTCAGTGCAGCGTCAAAATCGGGCAGTCGGCTGCTTTCAATGAAGTGATCAGCCAAGCCGCAATACAACGCATCGCTGGCACGTATTTGTACACCGCTGACGCCGAGATACGTACCCAATTGACCGGGTGTACGGGTGAGAAAGTAACTACCGCCGACGTCAGGAAAATATCCGATGCCGACTTCTGGCATTGCCAGTTTGCTGCGCTCAGTGACAATCCGGAAATCAGCGCCCTGTACCAGCCCCATGCCGCCGCCAAGAACAAAACCGTCCATCAGGGCCACAAGGGGTTTGGGGTAATGGTGCAGCGTAAGGTCGAGGGCGTATTCCTCTTCGAAGAAGGTGTAATGCAGTGTGCCCTGGCTGTGGTAGCTGTCGTACAACGAGCGGATATCGCCTCCGGCGCAGAAGGCTTTTTCACCCGCGCCCCTCAATACAACAGCCTTGATGGCCGGATCTGTGGACCAGGTGTCCAGGTGGTGCTGAAGTGCGCGGACCATGTCCAGATTGATGGCGTTAAGGCCGCCGGGCCGGTTGAGGATCAGGTGGCCAATGTGGTTGCGCACCTCGGCCAGAATCTCGGAATGCGGGGTCTCGACATCCTGTGTCGCTGAGGATGAAACCTGAGCAGTCATCACTAACTCCCTGCTTTGTCTTGTTATTAAGGGCTGTTCGCTGACGAACGATGCTCGATGCTAACAGTGCAAATTTGCCTATTACAACCCGAATAAGTGCAGGCTTTGCATGCATATTTGCATGCCTGATCTGCAGATATGTGCCCGGTCATTGTGCCAGCCACCCGCCGTCGACATTCCACGCCGCCCCCCTGACCTGACTGCCTGCTTCACTGCACAGGAACAACACCAGTTCGCCCAACTGCGGCGGGGTGACAAATTCCAGTGATGGTTGTTTTTCGGCGAGCAGGTCGTGTTGGGCCTGATAAGGGTCGATGCCCTGACTGATGCGTTGGTCTATTTGCTTTTGCACCAGTGGCGTCAATACCCAGCCGGGGCAGATGGCGTTGCAGGTGATGTTGCTGGTCGCCGTTTCTAGGCCGACAACTTTGGTCAGGCCGATGACCCCGTGTTTGGCGGCGACATACGCAGCTTTACCGACCGATCCTACAAGGCCGTGTACTGAAGCGATGTTGACGATGCGTCCCCAATTGCGTTTACGCATGCCGGGCAGGGCGAGGCGGGTGCTGTGAAAGACCGAGGAGAGGTTGATGGCGATGATGGCGTCCCACTGCTCTACAGGAAACGCTTCCACGCTGGCCACGTGCTGAATACCGGCATTGTTGACCAAAATATCAATGCCGCCGAATTCCCGTTCTGCGTAGTCGATCATCTCGGCAATTTGCGTGGGGTCACTGACATCGGCGGCATGATGACCCACTCGGCCACCCCACTGTTCCACTTCGGCAATCACTTTGCTGGCATCCCCAAAGCCGTTGAGGATGAGGTCGGCACCGGCTTTAGCAAGGCTCAACGCAATACCCAGGCCTATGCCGCTGGTGGAGCCGGTTACCAGTGCAGTTTTACCCTTAAGGCTCATGATCATTTCCTCAGGTGAGACACGATTGGTTCGTGAGGAGGAAACGTAGCACGAGGTTAAAGGCAGCGGATACGAAACGGCCCACCAAGAGGCGGGCCGTTGTCACGCAGCGCTTGAGGATTAATCCTGGCGGCTGGTCACTTCAAGCAGGTGATAACCGAATTGGGTTTTTACCGGACCTTGAACCACGTTGATCGGTGCGCTGAACACCACGGTGTCAAATTCTTTAACCATCTGGCCTGGACCGAACGAACCCAGATCGCCACCCTGACGGCTGGACGGGCAGGTGGAGTTGGCTTTTGCGACTTCAGCGAAATCAGCGCCGCCTTCGATTTGCGCTTTCAATTCGTTGCATTTGGCTTCGCTGGCAACAAGGATGTGACGGGCAGTGGCTTTGGCCATGGGAAGTACTCCTTTCAATAAAGTGGTGAGACTACCGGATTCAGGCGCTTTTTTCGCGGCAAAAGTTCCCGCCGTTGTCGTGTCTTTGCGAGTTATACGCCTTTGGCTTTGAGGCGGCGGGCGTGTTCTACATAAAGCCCGGCCGGATCGACGCTTTTGCTGGCCAGCGCTGCAACATGGTTAATGGTGTCCAGATGATCCAGGGGGTAGTCCGAACGAATGACATGCCCCAAGTGGGAACTGTAACGCCCGACCATCCCGTCATTCTCTTTGCTTTCGCGGGTGAAAAAGCTGCCGAACACTCGACAGGCATTGTGCAGAGGATCGAGCAGGTTCAAGGATTCGGAAAACAGCGAACCTTTAATGATTCCGCTCCATGAATAGTAGAGAACGCCATTGACCCGGTCAGCGCCCATTGCGCCCCATGTATCCGGCAACCCTTGGGGGTAGGTTTGGTTAAATTTCGCCACGCCCTCTGTGGTCAGCGCATTCAGCGCGCTCAAAGCATTCTGTGGCAGCTTTCGTTCACCACCCAAGGCTGAAATAAAACTGCCAAGGGCCGAGCTCATGGCCGCCGCAATGGTTTCAGGAAGAGCACCGGGGGTCAGTACTTGGCGAACCCGATCAGCAAGCTCCGAACCTTGGTTGGGACCGCTGACAGAGGTAACTGAAGCGACGAGTTCAGGGGCCACGGCTGCTGCGTAACGGGCGGTCAGGGCGCCTTGGCTGTGGCCGATAACATTGAATTTCGCGACCCCGGTTTGCCTGTTAAGAGCACGCAGTTGTTCTATCAGCTGTTCGCCCCGTTCTTCGGAGCTGTGGGCCGCAGAAACCTTGGCCACATAGACGTAGGCACCTGCGTTATTCAAGGCTTCTTTAATGCCATTGAAGTAATTGAACGGGCCAATATGGTCGAAACCGAAAAGGCCGTGTACCAGGACAATCGGGTATTTCGTGGTGGCTGACGTATCCATGTCAATGCATATCCTCTAACAGTGTGTGATCCATAAAGATCACCTTAGGTGAGGGTTTCAGAACCGTGAAGGCAGGGATGTCGTCGAGCCAAACCCTTGAGGGCTCATTCCAGAGCCACTGTCGGCAGACTCCTGCTTTCCCCTTGGCAAGATCTGTAGGCAGTGGTTGAACTTTGACCCCGCATATTGGAAAAGACTGACGCTCAACGGTCTCAGGGCCAGTCCCGGGCACGCCACCCGCCACCCGGGACGCTGGGGGATGTCCGCGTCAGCCGATCACACGAGAACGCGTGCGCTGCTGTCGCAATTGGCTGGCAGCCGCGCGCAACAAGGTTTCGGTCGCATCCCAGCCCAGGCAACCATCGGTTACGGAGACGCCGTAACGCAGGTGGCCACTCAATGGCTGGCAGCCTTCGAACAGATGACTTTCGAGCATCATCCCGATCAAGGACCGATCCCCGCCCAGGCGCTGTTCAAGCACATCGTTGAATACATCAGGTTGACGCAGAGGATCCTTACCACTGTTTGCGTGGCTGCAATCGACCATCAAACGCGCGGGAATGCCGTTTTTCTCCAGCCCTGCGCGGGCGTTGGCCACGTGGGTGTGGCTGAAATTTGGGCCACTGTGCCCACCCCGCAAGACCAGATGAGTATCAGGGTTGCCGGGTGTCAAAACGATTGCCGGATGGCCCTGTTCATCCACGCCGAAATGACGATGGCTGTGTGCTGCGCTGCGCATGGCATCACACGCAATCGCTACCCCGCCGTCCGTGCCATTTTTGAAGCCCACGGGCAGGTCCAGGCCGCTGGCCATTTCCCGGTGGATCTGCGATTCGGTCGTGCGAGCGCCAATGGCCGCCCAGCCCAGCAGGTCGTCGAAGTAGCCAGCAGCAATCGGCTGCAGCAGTTCTGTCGCGACCGCAAGCCCCATGCGTAACATTTCGATCATTAACTCGCGTGACAGCGTCAGGCCATGAGTCATGTCGTCGCTGCCATCCAGATGAGGGTCGTAGGCCAGGCCTTTCCAGCCGACGGTGGTGCGTGGCTTTTCAATATAGGCCCGCATCACCAGCAGCATATCCTCGCTCACTTCGCGGGACAGGGCGGCCAAGTGGCTGGCGTATTCGAGGGCGGATTGCGGGTCGTGGATGGAGCAGGGCCCGACGACGATCAATAAGCGATCGTCTACACCGCCAAGAATGTTGCGGATGGCCTGGCGTTGGGCCTGAACCAGCTTATGCAGGGGTTCGCTGAGGGGTAATTGCTGCTTGAGCTGGGCTGCACTTGGCAGGCGCTGGGTCATCGCATGGCTTGCAGTGGTTGGAGCAACGTTCAGTGCGGATACAGTGGCGTTCATGATTCTGGCTTCCTGGGCAGGCTGCGGGTTTTCCCGCGCGCTCAGCCCTAGTGGGGTGTTCGACAATGGGCCGTATTGGCTATGAGGGGATGCGTGCCACCCAAGTGGTTTCGTTCGGAGGCGGCAGACTGTCCCGAACGACGGTTGCTAAATCGCCATGCAGCACAGAGGTCGAAGCGGTAATAGGTGGTGTAGTTCATGGGTAAATCCTCAAATTCAATAAATTATCAGGGGCTAAAAAAACAAAACCCCCGGTCGGGTAGCCGACCGGGGGTGAGAATTCTCTGGTAGGCGACCCCTGAAACGTGGGCGCCGATTGGGTATCAGGCGCGCCAGTGGCTAAACCAATACCCAAAATAAAATCGTACAGCAGAGTGTGTGTTGTTCGCGCGCACAGCGCCGACCAAGCGTAAATCGCTGGTGATCTGGCAAATGGCTGTGGTGGCTTCGCGCAACATGGCTGTTCTCCGATGAATGGCTTGAAGCTTACGCGAGGCCAGTCAACAGATTCAATCAAAAAATTCTATGGGTAATGACTCCGGGGGCTATAAGCGGTTTAGCAAGTGAAGGCCCGAACCGCATTCCCCGAGGCAGAGGGGGGTTATAGCAAAGCAATAGACGAGGGCCTGGGCGGGGTCAATTCTAAAATGGGGTGGTCTTCCCAATTAAGCGCATACTCAAAGCAATTCATCGCATTTCGCTTCAGAAGAAGTGGCAATGATGCCGTCTTTCATGCCCAGAAGTACCGCCACTTTGTGGGCTTCACCACGTTTCCCTTTTTTGCGCCCAGCGAGCACTTGATAGGTGGTCGCGGGATCAACGCCGTGCTCTCGAGCAAACTCTTGAACCGACTTTCCCTGATGTTCCAGCCATGCCTTGGCTTGTGCGGCAGTACGAATTCCGGTCATAGTTCAAAACCGTTCAAAGTTGTCTAATATTTTTTGATTATACCATCCTAGCGGTTGTTTAAAATGGGAACTTACATCCAAATGAGTGGAATCGGTTCGCGGTTGAGGCAAGAGAGAGAGCGGCTGGGCTTGTCGCAGAAAGCTTTTGGCATGATCGGTGGCGTTGAAGCTAATGCCCAGGGCAAATATGAAAATGGTGATCGTGCGCCCAAGGCCGATTATCTGTCGCGGGTGGCAGAGCGCGGCGTGGATGTGTTGTATGTACTGACAGGTAGCCCCACCCCGACGCTTATGGACAATCTGAGTCAGGTCGAAGAAAAGGTTTTGGTCAGCTATCGGGTGCTGCAAAAAGAAGATCAGGATGCTATCCGCCGTTTAACGACAACACTGGCCGACCTGTCGATCATACATGCGAGCAAGATTCGTCCTGATCCAACAGACGCCTAGCAGGTGTCTATCAGCGTTTTAAGTGTCTCCAGGGAAGGGCGGTGCAGGTAAGTAGGTTGGAGCTTTGGTTTTTTGCTAAGGTGTCGGCAACCAAAGAAGACCAATTTACGAGGTGTCGACTTGATTCGGGTTCTAGTGGTCGATGACCATGATCTTGTGCGTACAGGCATCACACGAATGCTGGCGGATATCGACGGCCTCCAGGTCGTCGGCCAGGCCGAGTCCGGTGAAGAGTCGTTGATCAAGGCTCGTGAACTGAAGCCAGATGTCGTCTTGATGGACGTTAAAATGCCAGGCATTGGTGGTCTTGAGGCGACGCGAAAAATGATGCGTAGCCATCCGGACATCAAGGTAGTCGCCGTGACCGTGTGTGAAGAAGACCCCTTCCCGACGCGTCTTCTGCAGGCGGGCGCCGCAGGGTATATGACCAAGGGAGCAGGTCTGGCCGAAATGGTTCAGGCCATCCGGCTAGTGTTTGCCGGTCAGCGTTACATCAGCCCGCAAGTCGCGCAGCAGTTGGCGCTCAAGTCATTTCAGCCTGCTAGCGATTCCCCATTCGATGCATTATCCGAACGTGAAATTCAAATTGCCTTGATGATTGTGGGCTGCCAGAAAGTCCAGGTCATTTCGGACAAGCTCTGTTTGTCCCCTAAAACGGTCAACACCTACCGTTATCGAATCTTCGAAAAACTCTCCGTCAAAAGTGATGTGGAACTGGCCTTGCTGGCAGTTCGACATGGCATGGTAGATGCCGGTTGATAATGACTGACGTGTTTGATCCGAGTGCCTTTCTTTCGACCTGCAGCGGTCGGCCCGGCGTTTATCGCATGTTTGATAGCGAGGCGCGCCTGCTGTATGTCGGCAAAGCCAAGAACCTTAAAAAACGCTTGGCCAGCTACTTCCGCAAGACGGGGCTGGCGCCCAAGACTGCTGCCTTGGTGGGGCGTATTGCGCAGATCGAAACCACGATCACCGCCAACGAAACCGAAGCCTTGTTGCTTGAGCAGACCCTTATCAAGGAATGGCGGCCGCCGTACAACATTCTGCTGCGTGATGACAAATCGTACCCCTATGTCTTTTTGTCCGATGGTCCATTCCCCCGGTTGAGTATCCACCGTGGAGCCAAAAAGCCTAAGGGCAAGTACTTTGGGCCTTACCCTAGCGCCGGGGCGATTCGAGAAAGCTTGAGTCTGTTGCAAAAGACCTTTCTGGTGCGCCAATGCGAAGACAGTTACTTCAAAAACCGAACCCGGCCCTGTCTGCAGTATCAGATCAAACGCTGTAAAGGCCCGTGCGTAGGTCTGGTTGATCCTCAGGAGTACGCACAAGACGTGCGCCACTCGGTGATGTTCCTGGAAGGGCGCAGCAGTGCACTGACCGATGAACTGAATGCTGAAATGGAGCAGGCTGCCAGCGCGCTGGATTTCGAGCGCGCAGCCCAAGTGCGCGATCAAATCTCCTTGTTACGCCGTGTCCAGGATCAGCAGAGCATGGAGGGCGGTAATGGCGATGTGGATGTGATTGCAGCCTTCGTTAACCCAGGCGGGGCGTGTGTGCACTTGATCAATGTGCGCGGTGGACGGGTGCTCGGTAGCAAGAATTTCTTCCCGCAAGTCGGGATCGAGGAAGACGTCGCTGAAGTGATGGCGGCTTTTCTCGGGCAGTACTACATCAGCAGCCCTGAGCGCGATTTGCCCAGCGAACTGATTGTTAACGTCGAGCACGAAAGCTTTGAAGCCATCAGTGCAGCGATTGATGAGCTGCGGGGCAGGGAAATAGCCATCAGCTATCGAGTGCGCGGAACGCGTGCCCGCTGGCAGCAATTGGCCGTCACCAACGCTGAACAGGCGCTGAGCGCCCGTCTGGCCAATCGTCAGCATGTTGCAGCCCGATTTGAGGCGTTGGCCAAGGTCCTTAAGCTGGATGAGATTCCGCAGCGGCTGGAGTGCTACGACATTAGTCACTCCAGCGGTGAAGCGACGGTTGCGTCCTGTGTCGTATTTGGCCCGGAAGGTCCTATCAAGTCGGATTACAGGCGTTTCAACATTGAAGGTGTGACCGCGGGTGACGATTATGCCGCGATGCATCAAGCGTTGATGCGACGTTTTAGCCGCCTCAAAGAGGGGGAGGGCAAGTTGCCGGACATTTTGCTGGTGGATGGCGGCAAGGGACAAATGTCCATGGCGCGGGATGTACTCAATGAACTGGCAGTTCCAGACCTTATTTTGTTAGGTGTTGCCAAAGGCACGACGCGCAAGGCCGGGTTCGAAACCTTGTACTTGAACGACGCCGCCCACGAGTTCACGTTAAAAGGGGACTCGCCCGCACTGCATTTGATCCAGCAGATTCGCGATGAAGCTCACCGTTTTGCCATCACCGGGCACCGGGCCCGCCGCGGTAAAACACGCAGAACGTCTACCCTCGAAGGTATCGCCGGGGTCGGCCCAACCCGCCGCCGAGACTTATTGAAACATTTTGGTGGATTACAAGAGCTGTCTCGTGCAAGCATCGAGGAGATCGCCAAAGCACCCGGGATCAGTAAAAAGCTCGCTGAGTTGATTTATGCAAACCTGCACAGCGAGTAGAATGCCACCTCACCTCGTAGCCAGTTGTGCCGATGAATATCCCTAATTTGATCACCGTACTACGCGTTCTCCTGATTCCTATCTTCATTCTTTTGTTCTACCTCCCTTACAGCTGGAGTTATGTCGCCTCAAGTTCTGTCTTCGCCTTTGCGGCTGCAACAGACTGGCTGGACGGCTATTTGGCAAGGCGTCTGGAGCAAAGCACGCCATTTGGTGCCTTCCTTGACCCGGTGGCCGACAAGCTGATGGTGGCGGTGGCCTTGGTGTTGCTGGTGCAAGAGCATCACAACGTCTGGCTGACGCTTCCTGCCGCAGTGATTATTGGTCGTGAAATTGTCATCTCGGCCTTACGTGAGTGGATGGCCGAGTTGGGCGCGCGTGCTCAGGTTGCGGTGTCCAACATGGGCAAGTGGAAGACGGCGGCGCAGATGCTGGCGCTGGTCATTCTGTTGGCCAACCCTTCGGATTTCAGTTTCTGGGTCTTGGTGGGCTACGGCCTGCTGCTTGTGGCTGCGGGTTTGACCCTGTGGTCGATGCTCCAATATCTGCGGGCTGCCTGGCCGCACTTGAAGACCACATCTGAAAAATAAATAACACTTTTTGAATCAAGGGGTTGACGCATTCTTTGAAAACTATAGAATGCCCACCACCAAGACGCGGGAATAGCTCAGTTGGTAGAGCACGACCTTGCCAAGGTCGGGGTCGCGAGTTCGAGTCTCGTTTCCCGCTCCAAATATTGCGCTGCAGAGTTCCACTGAATTCTGTAAGTGATTGAAATCAGGGCCTTTAGGCCCTTTTTTCGTTCCAGCGGGAACCACTGAAATCCAGCACTATCCGGTGCGTTTAAGTCCAGGATTGAGTCCAGAATCCTGACGCGTACCGAATCGGTTTGATGCTGGAGCAGTTTGCGCAACGAGATGAGCATCTGGCCCTGACTCTGTTCAGGAGCTCGCGATGGCACTCTCAGAAATGACAGTTCGGCACGCCCGAATCACCGGTAATGACTACACCCTCGGCGACAGTGATGGTCTCACACTCAATGTGACGGCCAGGGGCGGAAAAGTCTGGCTCTTCCGCTACTACTGGGCAGGCAAGCAGAAGCGCATGTCCCTCGGTAGTTATCCCCAAATTGGGCTTAAAGAAGCCCGTACCCGTCGTGATGAAGCCCGTACCTTGGTTGCCCAGGGCATCAATCCCTATGAGCATCGCAAACAACAGCGGCTTGCTGTTCGTTTTGCGACAGAGCACACCTTCGAGGCCGTGTTCAATCAGTGGGTAGAGTTCCGCAGGCTAAGCCTGAAGGAAGGGCGGCAGAGCACGCTCTCGCAGATCTTGAGAATCTTCAATAAAGACGTCCTGCCCACCCTGGGCGGGCGGTCCATCTATGATATCAATCGTCACGATCTGCTGGATTTACTGAGCAGGATCGAACAGCGCAAGGCCTTAACGACAGCCGAAAAATGCCGGACCTGGTTCAACCAATTGTTCCGCTATGCGCTGGTGAAAATCGAGGGGCTGGAACACAACCCAGCTTCAGATCTTGACGTTGTCGCACTCCCCAAACCTCCGGTTACGCACAACCCATTTCTTCGTATGGACGAGCTTCCGGGATTGATGGCTGCTCTTCGAAATTACGGTGGCGCCAACCAAACTCGGCTTGGCCTTCGGTTGTTGCTGCTGACCGGTGTTCGCACGGGCGAATTGCGGTTGGCAACACCCGATCAGTTCGATCTGGAGAAGCGCTTGTGGATCATACCAGCGGAAGTGGTGAAACAACTTCAGCTAGCGATGCGGAAGCCAGGTAAACAGACCCAAAATGTACCGCCTTATATCGTGCCGCTGTCGGTACAGGCGCTGGAGATCGTGCGTCACTTGCTGGACCAGGTTGTCCCTGCGCAACGCTACTTGTTTGCGCATCGAAGCGACCTGAGCAAGCGCATCAGTGAGAACACTCTGAATGGCGCGCTACGCCGAATGGGGTACGCCGATCAACTTACCGGTCATGGCATGAGGGCGACGATCTCGACGGCGCTGAACGAGATCGGATACCCGAAGGTGTGGGTGGATGCCCAGCTTTCTCATGCTGATCCGGACAAGGTGAGTGCGGCCTACAATCACGCGGAGTATGTCGAGCAGCGCCGGACGATGATGCAGGACTGGGCGAATCGTTTGGACCTTTGGGGGCAGGGTCAGCTGAAAGCGGCAAGCTCTCCGCTGACCATTCGTTTAGAGGGCGCAGCTTCGTTACCTTCGTCGGAAAGCGCGAACGCAAACGCCGTTCTGTACAGTAGCGGCTTCCCAGCGATGACGATCCCAGCCTCCAAAACGTCCGTCAGCGACGAACCGGTCCTTACCTCGGCTCAGTATTCACCTGTCCTACCTGCTCCAACGCAGACCGAACAGCCGCGCGAACCCCAAGTATCTGACATACAACGCCAGCGCGCCGAGATGTTAGCCACCTATGAAGCTTCGAGTAATTTGCCGCTGCTTGTCTTCGCCAAACTGGCAGGCAAATCCCGAGATCAGATCAACCGTGATATCAAGGCTCGGCGCCTGCTGTCTTTGAGCCTCGGGAATCGCGGTCAGCGCATTCCCGATTGGCAGCTTGATCCACTGCGGCACAAGTTGGTGCTTGCGGCGTTAGCGCAATTTCCGGATGTCGATGCGTGGAGGCTTTATGGCGCCCTTTGTAAGCCTCATGAGCGATTAAAAGGTCGCGCGCCAATCGATGTGCTCAATATGGCAAATTTCGACGGGACCGCACGAATCGTTTGCAGTGCGCTGAGTTCAAGCTGAGATGCTGTCTTCGTGCTGCGATAACGGATGTCGCTGCTTGCTTGGGACTATCTAGCTCGGGCACACCCTGAATGCGTGGACTTCACGATGCCTGAGGTGCGGCGGAGGCCTAGCGTTGGGCATTGTTCACTAACCGTAAAGGGGCGATAGGTACGTTTAACATGAACTGATTCTTCACCATCTCCGTGCTCAAGCCGGCAGCAGCAAGCACACGATTCCAAGTCGTATAGTCCAGTAAGTCGATTGCGCGCTGAACGAGGAGGGGGGACTCCATCGGAATCAACTCGTCAAACTCTTCGCTTTTCGTAAACCCTTTACGCGCGAGGTAGGTAAAGCCGCTCTTCGCTTGATCGGCAGTTAGCAGATCCAACGCACGAGCCCGATAGATTAATGCCTTGAAGCTAACTTTCCAACGAAGCTTTAGCTCTTTGAGCGCTGTCCAGTTTAGGTACTTCCCTCTCATAGTTGGGAATTCGGCTGCGAAGCTTGCTCGTGGCATCAAGAGTGCGCTGGCGAACTGGTTGGCTTGTTCCTCAGTTTCACGACACCCTGTCTCGATCCCTTGGTGCATGACTAGATGGCCGAGCTCATGAGCCAGGTCAAACCGTTGCCTTCCAGGGTTGGCCTTGGATGTATTGCGAACAATTAAAGGACGCTTGTTAAAGAGAGAAAAAGCATCAACTCGGTCATCAGCGTCTGCAAGGTTGACCACCAGAACGCCAATCTTCTCTGCTAACTTTGTCACATTCGAGAGTGGGCCTAAGCCTAATCCTTGTTCCCTGCGAAATCGCTCTGCTACTAATTCAATCTTGCCTGCACCGGTGACAGGTTCATCAAGGGCAGCGAAGTCCACGATAGGAAATGCGACCTCTTTGTCCAGCTCATCAACCAGCAACTCGAACATTTCCACTTGGGCGGCGATGGTTTTTTTGAGAGTTAGGGTCGAAGTTCGAACGCTCCGAAAATGGCATTGCTCTAGCTCGACGCCACTTTTTCGGGGGGCAAAGAAAAAGTTTTCTTCAACACGCAGGACTTCGCAAAGCCGCTCCAGTTGATTGGGAGAAGGTATCGCGTTGACCTCAAGTTTGTGCGCGTACTGCCTGGTAACGCCAAGTAGCTCACCAATCTCAGCAAGGGATCGCCCCGCCGCACACCTGGCGAGGCGGAGCTTGTCGGGTGAAAACTCGTCACCCCAAGGCAGAAGGCCTGTCGTGTTATTCATCTTTCGAGTCAGTATCTTTCATTTCTGTCTGTGCGGCGTCTTTGTCGCGACGGATTGGTAGCGAGTCAACAATCTCAACGACTGGCGACAGTGCGGTCGTGCGAACCGAGACCAGAGGCTCGTAGTTGTGAACCCATTTGCAGATTACATTCCGGTTCGTGTCGAAACCCAGGATTGAGACTGTCAGGGTCGGCCCATCAGGGTTGCGGTCACTATCTACGTATACCCGCCAAGTGAGGTTGCCATCGTTGGCTGGCCCGAGAAGGCTGTCGTGATATCGCTCAACTTGGTTCTTCTGTAAACGATGTCCTTTCTTGCGTAGGTCAGGGTCATCAGTCACGAACTGCATCAAAACTCCATTGACGCTGACCGTGTAATCCAGTGTTTTGTTGACGAGCCGAAACCAAGAGAGGTTACCCTCACGTTGAAGACGTATGAAGCGACCATGGATGCGCCCATAAGGAAAAACGCCTCGTGTCCAATTGGTGTCATCGTCTGTCGAAGTGGCTTCCAGTGCCTTATACGCAGCGTCCAAGAGATTATTGAAAACGACATCGAGGTGGGCTCGGCTGAGCTTAGGCTCAAGCTCGCTTGGATGCTGGAATTCTGGCATTCGGCTCTCCGAAAAGCGTGCAAATATTAAGTAGTGTCAACCGCCATTTTTGTGCATTTTCTATTGGTTGTCAACCATTCGGGGCGTTGGCGTACTGAGACTACTCCGGCCGTGACAGCTGGCTTTCATTAGCAGTTAAGAGATTTGAATGAGGACGAATTGCTTGCCCAGGGTAGTCTCAATGGACGCGCAGACGGCACTGAGCTATGTTCGCTGCAAGATTACGTGCGAGCCCGCGCGATGACTTAGGACAGGGGTTGGTACAATGATTTACCAATGCAATGGATGCAGCAGGACTACCTTCGAGACGGCATGCCCATGGTGCATGGGCTCCCAGGTTTCGCCGTCATCAGAGCTTACTTTGCGGCACCTCACTCCGCTGGATCCTTCGTTCTACCCCGATTTTCAGTACCGATCCAAAGGCTTGATTCAAGACTTCTTCGGTAAGAAGAAAGAGCAAGCCCAGCTCAACGATCTTCTGAACAACGTCTTGAGAAAATATGCGGAGTTGAAGCATCCATACTTCACAAATTTCATTCACACGACCCGCGAGAGTGCGAGTAGTAGTGATGACGCGGGCGTGCCTGGCCCACGCTTGGATGGTGTGTACAGCGAGAGGGAGCTTTTCAGGGAGGTTTTGATTCGCAAAGGCTTTGACGAGCTTGAAGGGCTTCCATCTCTCATGGACAAGCTGCTGCAAACAACCGCCTTCAACTCGGTCTATCTGGGTTTCTCGAGAGAGCTGACCCGCCACATTCGAGCTGACCTGGCCGACACCTTGCGCTCTTGGATTGAAGAGGCCGGGACAACGTTTAGGTCTGACTTGGCCCTGTTCTACTACTACCTTTGGGAAAATGATGTTGCTTTTCCCAATGTCCAATTCAACCCCCAGGCTGCCTCCACATCTGGCATACCACTTCTTTCACTACAGGTTTTTCGAAACGGTCTGAGCCTCTGCGAGGAGATTTATTTCGACATTCTCGTCGAGCGACTGGGGTCTCAGCTGGAGCATTTCAATCCGAACCAATTCATCACCATGTACCTGGTGGATGCCATGGACGGATTTCAGTTCGAAGCCTTTCTGGTTGAGATCTTTCAGACCATCGGCTATGACGTCAAAGAGACCAAGAAGACTGCTGATCAGGGCGCCGACCTTTTTGTTACCCGCTTCGGTAAAAACATGGTCATCCAGGCTAAGAACTACTCTGGCTCTGTAGGCAATGCTGCTGTGCAGCAGGCCATCTCTGCTAAAGCCTTCTACGGGTGTGACGAGGCCATGGTCGTCACGAACTCCTACTACACGAAATCAGCGAAAGAGTTGTCCAGCACGGCGGGCGTGCGGCTAATCGACCGGGATGGGCTTCAAAGCTACCTTGATGACTACAATCAGAAGCTCATCGAGGTCTTCCAGGCAGAGGAAGAAAGTGCCTAGAGATGGATCCTTTGGAGTTCATCAACATAAGCAGCAGGGCGGCGTTGTGACACGGTGCTAGGTTAGTTCGCCGGAAGCTGACCGCGTGCGAGCCCAGGAATCATCTTTACCCTCAAGTTAATTTTTTACGTCGGTGTCAGAAGCTGGCTTGACCCCTAAGAGCAAGGAATCACCACGCATAGGCGGAAACCGCCCATAACTTAACTCAGAGGCCACAGAGCGTGACGATAAGATTGAATCGCCTTTGGTGGCAGCATTTGGCTCCCAAATCGATGCATCGTCGATTAGTTGAAGTGGAGCAGCTACTGTCGGGCTGGTGTAACACTGATTATGGGCGCCACTGGCTGAAGGTTGCTCGAATCCCAGGACAAGCACTTAGGCTTCTTCCCGGCCAACTTATTCCCGTAGTGCACCTAGTCGCTCTCGGTAGCCGACCAATTTTCATTGTCCCCCAGCAACCAGTGATGTAGTGGTCAACTAATCCCGGACACGACGTTAAGTTTTTCTTCGGCCCGGGCTGGCGCCAACCCACCGTTGAATTGGTGGGGTCGAACCCAGTTGTACCGATGCATCAAGAAGTGGCTGATATCGC
>NZ_JAAQWY010000043.1:0-23784 GCF_012985765.1 Pseudomonas sp. WS 5071
CATTGGGAAACGGAATGGGAAAACGGGTGGTGTTGATGGTGGAGCCGGTAAGCGATACAGCCGCACTCCACTGGACGATCCAGCCGTTTAGCCAACTCGGAAAGATGATGTAGCCAGTACGTCCAATGACAATCTGAAACCCCCAGCGCAGCTTTTTGGGGGTGACGATGGTGCTGTTGTCAGTGCCAGCATTCACCTGCACCTGAGTCGCCAGACCCGCCGTACCCAGGGCACTTTCGGTGGCTTGCACCACCTTCTTTGCAATGGCCTGAAAGACCCGCAACGCGCTCATCGGCTTGTTGGTGTCAGCCCCTGTTTCAGCCTCGTTTTGACTGGCAAATGCAACGCCATAGCCTGCCAGTGAATTAGGTGTTCCGGTCAGCGATGAATACATGATGCCTGTAAGGCCCGATCCAACACCTGTGATCGGCCCGCCGATTTCCACGCCATCAGCAGAAACCCGAATACCATTTCCATTGATCCAAGGCGTTGGACCCAACGCCATAAACACCCGCGTTACACGGTCGTAACTTCCGAGAAAGCCTACCCCGGCCTTCTCTCCCCCCAACTGCCCGGCGATGACACCTGCAGCCCATGACGCACCCTCCACCGTGCGAATGTAGAGGCTTTTGGCATCGGCCAGGTTGATCGCGCCCGTCAGTGTTCCGCCCGTAAGGGGCAAGGCATCGGTGATACCGTAATCTTTCAGGGTGGTTGGGTTGCTGCCTGCAACCACGATCCCGCGAACGTCGATCTCAACCTTGGTATAAGTACCCACCTTACGGGTGGGGGGCAGTACGTTGGTGAACCAGTTGTCCACGTACTCGCGAGTCGCCAGAACCACCGAAGGGTCAATTTTCAGCTCGATGTTTGACGTGCTGCTGACGATCAAATTAAGCCGAATAATTTGCGTGCGCCCCGATCCTTGAGTCAGCAACGGCTTGAAGGTGGGGGCACAGTTGGCAATGGCCACCAGATCGCCAGCTGCGTCATACAGGCCGATTTCCCGAACCCACCAGCCGCCTACGTTTTCCGGAATAATCTGCTCGGCAATGATGATGCTGGCATTTTTGGGATCAACCTTGACCTGATTCAAGGGCGCACGGCGCCGCTCATTAATGAGCTTGGTTTGTAGCCTGTCGGGCATCGGATCAGTGCCCTTGGCATCTCCTACACCCATTTGGGCGAAGGTCCACGGCACGCCCAAGGCTGCGGCATTGGCTTGTTTTGCCTCGCCAACGGCAGTGAGGATGGCAAAAAACTGGCTGTTTTGGTCGGTCATGAATAAATGTCCATCGTATCGATATGGTGTTCGCGGCCGCCAAACGGCAAGTAACCACTGACGTCAATGTCACGCTGGGTCGGCGGGTACACGCTGAGTTCGTCGCCCTCATACACACTTGCGCCGATAAAGACCGTGCCGCTGGTTTCCAAGCTAATGGCCAAGCCGCTCATGTGTCGGCTGACAGGCCGGGCATCGTCGATCAGCGCTGTCAGCTCTTGGTACATTTCCTCGGTAATGCCGGTTTCCAGCACCCCGACCTTGAGCACGAACGTCCCGGGCACGCCGAGCGGCAAGGTCTGCCACCACTCGATCACTTCCAGCAAATAACCCAGCGGCTCAACCACACGACGCAGGGAGCCGATGGTGCCCTTGTAGGCATGGATGAAAAACGCTGATTCAATGGCTGCGCGCTTGACCTGCTCGCTCCAGCGGTTGTCCCAGCGGTCCACCGACCACGCCCACGCCAACTGGTGCAGCAAGTGCGCCGGACAGGTTTTCGCGTTGTACAGGGTGCGGATCGGAACCACCGGGTTGTGGTCAGTCGCCGCTTCGATGGCCCGCTCCAGCGGGGTGCTGTTGAGCGGCAGCAGGCTCACCCGGCACCGCCTTGGGTCACGTTGAAACCAATGCAGTACGCGGCTTGGTGCTTGGCCCGGGGGATGTCGATCCAACCGGGTAAGTCCACGCGGCTGACGCCGGTGATGTGCAGTTGCGCATCAATGGCCGAGCGGGAGATTTCTACGCCAAGGCGCCGACGCGGGTTGATCCAGGCCGCGAGGCGCCGGGTGGCTTCAGCCAGAATTGCTTCGTTTTCCGAACCGGCCCCGGTCATGTGCAGCACCGCGTCAATGCGGTATTCCTGCACCTCGGCGCTTTGCACCGTGACCCGGTCCCCGACCGGGCGAATGTCTTCATCGCTGAGGTGGGTCAGCACCTTGTCCAGCAGCGGCTGGTCCGCCACTCCGTTGCCCTCCAGATGCAACACGGTGACCACCACGTGGGCCGGGCTCGGGCTTTCGGCCTGCGCGTCAGCCACCAGCGCCGAGGCGTTGCGCGCGTGCAGGATGTAGCTGTTGCGCGGCCCGGCAGTGGTCAGGCCCTCGTACACCAGCTGGATACGCTCGCGTAATGCGTCGTCCAGTTCCATCACCTGCGGCACCGGCGGCACGCTTTGCAGATCCGCTTCCTGAATTACCAACCGTTTAAGCCGCACATTGGCGGCAAGGTGATCGAGGTCGGTGCGCTGGGCGTAGGCCAACAGCAGCGACTTGGACGCGTCGTTGATCCGCGCCCGGATCTGCAGCCGCCGATATGCGCCCAGCTCCAGCAGCTTGACCACCGGATCGCTCTCCAACGCCGCGTTCCAGTTGTCGCCCATATAGCTGCGAAACACCGCCAGTTCTTCCTGATAGGCGTCTTCAAAGTCCAGCGACTCCAACACCTCCGGGGTCGGCAATGCCGACAGGTCCACGGTACTCATGCGCTCACCTCCATTGCTACGCCCTCGCCCCGGTACAGGCCCTTGAGTTCAAAAGTGATCACGCCATCGAGCACCGCCGACACCCGCACCGACTGCAGCTTGAAACGCGGCTCCCACAGGTTCAACGCGTGGGCGACCTCGGCCTGTACCGCGCTTTTCCAGCCCGCGTTGATCGGCATGTCGACGAACCGGCGCAACTGGCAGCCATAGGCTGAGCGCATGCGCCGACTGCCCACCGGGGTGGTGAGGATGTCGGCAATGGATTGGCGCAAATGCTCGACGCCGGAAAGGGCCGCGCCGGTGTGGCGATCCATTCCGATCATCGCGGGTTACTCCGTCAGGCGTTCAAAATCCGGGTGGGTGTTGAGGTACCGGAACTGCTGATCGTCGACCGCCGTGGCGCGGCCTTTGGCGACCCCAAGCGTGGCGCCGCCGGGCAGGATCAGGGTGCGGGAGGTGTAGACCTTGTCGCGGAAAGTTGCGGACGGGGTGGTTTTTTGCAGCACCGGCGCCATGGGGTCGGTGACTTTTTCGTCGGATGTTTTGCTCATGATTTGCTCCAGGCATTAAAAAACCCGCACTTGGCGGGTTGAGTGAAGTTGTTGGGTCAGTGCTTGTGGTTCGGGGTGTTGCCGCCGGTGTCGATGATTTTACCGAGACCGGTGATATCGCCTGTGACCTTGAGGGGGCCGTCGATGTGGACCGGGCCGATCAGGTCGATAGCACCTGCCGTGACGGTTACGGCGCTGTCCGTTACCACCGCCGAGGTTCCGCCAACCGCGATGGCCACGGTGCCGCTGGGCAAGGTGATGGTGTAGCGCTTGGCCTGCCAGTCGTAGACCAGCGAACCGCCATCATCAAACCGCCACACCTCGACGTGGTCACGGTTGTCAGGGGGTGCGCCTGCATCGCCGTACAAGCCCGGCACAAAGGTGCCCATGCCCGCCTGTCCGCTGGGATTAAACAGCACGCCCTGCTCACCCAAACTCGGTGCGCGCCAGTGCCGGGCCTTGCCCGCTGCCACGCTGTGCCAGCGCACCCAGGCGCTGGTCCAGTCGCCGGTGGAGACCCTGCAGGCTGGAGGGGATGCGGCCAAATCCACCGCGACCACGTAGCAAGGAATCAACAGGGCCGCGATCATGCGGTCATGTTCAGCACTCGCGTAGCTCATGGCAGATCCTCGGGGGCGACGTGGTCTTCATCGTTGACGCTGATCAGCAAGGTGCCCGGCGGTTCATCAGGCCATGGCCATTCTTGTTCACCGAGGTAAACGGTCTGCGTCCACTCCACCAGCCATACGGTGTAGCCGTCCAGTTCCGGGCGCGTCCAGTCCTGGCTCGACCGCTGAAACTCGGCCGGTTCAACCGGCAAACCCCACGACTGAGCACGCAGCAGCACCGCCAGTTGGGTGGCCAGGTGCACGGCTTGCGGGTAGTGATCGGCGCGGATCACGTCGACAATCACCCGCGCTTCAAAAGTGAGGGTCAGGGTGGTTTCACCGGTGCCGATATCGGTACCGGGCTCGATCTCGGCGATGTCGAGAAACACCGCAGGCAGCGGGATGTGTTGCTGGATGTCCGGCCAGAAGCTGACCAGTTGCACGCCCGGCAAGTGCTGTTGGAGGTGCTGCTCGATGGCCTGATACAGCAGGTCTAGGCTAAACGGCTGCTCAGGCACGGCGCGTCCCCTTCAAGTATTTTTGCAGTTCGAAGTTCATTTCTTGTTTGAGGACGTGCATCAAGCGTTCGTCGGCCTTGCGACTCCAGGCGTCGAAGTGCGGGCGCACGGCGTCCAGTGAGATTTTGGCTTTAGCCAGCGGGAAGCGGTCACTGTTTTCACCGACAAACCCGGAGCTGGCCCCCGTCTGTGAGGTGACTTGGCTATCGGGATAATCAGCCGGGTTGAAGTGCTTGCTCGCGGTACGAATCCACACGTCAGCCTGATTGCCATACACCTTCTTATAGAAAGCCCCCTGATAACGCCGCCCCGCCACCGACACGCCCGCCTTGGTCTGACGGGCGCGCCCTGCCCGGCTGGCTTCCAGCGGGTTGATGCCGAACCAGAGTTTGCCGCGCATTGCACTGCCTTTCACCGGGTAAGTGATCAAACGCTGCCGCACGGCTCTCACTGCAATTTTTTCTTGCTTACCTACATTACTGGCGATTTTTCCGCGCAACCAACCGAGCGTTTTGTTGATCGCCCGTCGCTGAGCTTTGGCGGCAGCCTTAGGCATCAAGATGGCCAAGTCCGCAAACGCTTTCAGATCCTCAGCCGAGGCCTGAATGTGCAGCATGCCGCTGTTCTTTTTGACTTCGCTGAAACTGCCGATGCTCATGGGCGCTTCCTCAAGATCAACGACACCAGCCCGTCGCCGCTGGGCTCCAGTTGCAACAGGTCGTAATCGCCGCCACCGTCCAGCGCGGGCAGGTCGATGGTGACTTTCAACCCTTTGCTCAGCCCGTCGGAGTCCGCCACCCGCACCACAAAGTGCGGCTCACGAATGGCCGTGTTCAGACGCCCGATCTGCGGCTGTTTCCACGGCGCCGAGAACATCCCCAGCACCGGCTCGGCGCGGCCTTCGATGTGGCCGGTGTCGGCCAGCACGTCGAAGATCACGCTGTCGATGTCGGCCACCAGATCGCGGATGCCCACGCTTACAGCTCCAGCAGGATCTGCGCACGCGGTCGGGTGCAGATGTGCAGCGGGTTGGACTGTGCTTCGCCGGCCATGCCTTTGTTGAACGGCATCGGCTCGATCTTGCTGTAGTACGGGATGCCCTGGGTGTTGACCGTTTCCATGTAGTCGGCCGGGGCGAAGGCTGAGATGTACAGGTCGGGCACGCCTTCGGGTACGAGCAGGGCTTTGTCGTCGTGGACGAACGCCACGCTCGCGATCTTGCCGCGATAGCGCTCCCAGATGATGCCGCCGTATTCGAAACTTTCACGGGCATCACCTCGCAGCGCGGCGGCTTGCGCGGAGTTGAGGTAAGTGGCCTTAATCTCCTCGAGGCCCATCATTTTGTTCCAGAAATTCTTGCCACAGAACGCACGGGCGCCGGTACTGGTGACACTGCCGAGCGCATCCTCTTGCATGTCCAAGGCTTCACCGCATTTAACGCGGAAGTCAGTGCCCTTGATGGTCAAGCCCATCGACATTTTCTGTTGCTTGACGCCAAAGCGGTCGTAGAGGTTCAACAGTACCGTCTTGCCGTCAGCGTCCAGAATCAGGCCGTTCAGCGCACCGGCGCGCTGGAATTCGTGAGTCACGTCCAACTGGCGACGCGCTTTAAACAGTCGCGCATTGACCACGTCCTGCACGGCCTGCAATTCGCTGCGGGTACCGAAGGCGCGGATGCCCTGAATCTCATCGGCCTTGATGGTGAAGCGTTCCGGCAGGTGCACGGTGTTGAACGGGATCAACGTACGTTTGCTGGCACCGACGATCAGGCCCGAGGTACCGCGCTCACCGGCGGGCACCAGGGCCAGGGTGTCACCGTCCTTTTCGATCTGTACGGTGAGGGTGGTGATGCCCTCTTCCTGAAACAGGCCAAGGCTGCTCAGGCGGCCGGGCTGGTACGGTTGTTCGTTGATGGCAGCGGTCAGCGACGAAACAGAAAACGCATCGTCTTCAAAGATGGCGATGTCGGCCATTGGGGACTCTCCAGAAAGTAAAAACCCCGCTCGATGGCGGGGTGCAGTAAAGAGATGGTCGGCTTAACGCACGATCACAAAGTGTTCAGCCAGCGACTTTTCGCCCTCGGGATCTAGGCCGGTCAGGTGCGCTTCGCTGACTTCGGCGAGGCGCACCACCGCACGGCCACGCCGCACGATGTCGGACTCGCCCAGCGGGCCATACAAAATGGCGACGGCGGTCTGGCTGCCGTCTTCGGCGGTCGGCACGTACGGCGCGAACTCGCCCGAAGCAGTCACCAGCCCCAATACCTGACCGGGATTCAGGGCCGGGCCAGCGGCCACGTTGATGGCTTCGCGGGAGATGTTGCCCGCACCTTCGGAGAGCAAGAATTCGCCCGCGTGCATCGGCTCGTGTTTGATGGTCATACTTTTACCCCTGTCTGGGCGGCGCGACGGGCCGCGTAGATCGCGTTAGTGTCAGGTTGTTTGGCCTGGGTTTTGGGCGCAGGGTCGTCGTTGATCGGCAGGCTGTTGTCGATCTCAAACCCGCCGCCACTGACCAATTTGTCGAACAGGCGACCGCGCACCGCTTCGGCGGTCAGCCCGGACGCCACGAACTGCTGGGTGAACTCCGGGAGCCGCGCCGCAACGCACAGGTCGCGCACGGCCTTGGCGTTGGTGATTGCGGCGTTGACAGTGGCTTCGTCGGCCAGCTTGGTGGTGCTGATGATGGGTTCGATCAGGTTGCTGATCCCGGCGGTGTTGCAACTTTGCGTGATCAATAAAGCCAGCTTGGCCGAATCAACGATGGGCGGTTTTTCCGGCTCTGGTTTAGGTTCAGGCTCCGGCTCCGGCTCCGGCTCTAGCGGTTGTACTGGCGGCTCCTCAAGCTGGGCCAGCAAGGCTTGCGGCGCATGCTGATAACGCTGCAACGCGCCGCCCTGCCCCAGACAGGCTTTGACCTTAACGCCCTCGCCCACTTCGTCGGCAAGCCCCAAGGCCACCGCTTCGCTCGCGGTGAGCCAAGTTTCAGCATTGACCAACCGTCGCAGTTCCACTTCATCGATGTTCGGAGCCTTGGATTTGTAAGCCGCGATGATGGCTTCCATCGCCTGATCCAGTGCGGTGGCCACCTTACGCAGATCCTCGGCATCGCCTGCCGCGTAAGTCCACGGGTTGTGGATCATCAGCATCGCGTTGCTTGCGATCACCACCTTGTGTGCCCCGCACACCGCGACACTGGCCGCGCTGGCTGCCAGCGCATCAACCCGCCCGGTGCAGCGCTCGCCCAACCGCGACAGGGCGTTGTGAATGGCCAACCCGTCGAACAGGTCGCCGCCGATGCTGTTGAACGCCACCACAATCGGCGACACGCCGTCGTCCATGGCTGCCAGATCGCGCACAAACTGGTTGGCGGTGATGCCCCAGGTGCCGATTTCGCCATAAACGTAGACCTCGATGCTGCGGGCTTCGGCCTCGCCGCTGGCCTTGAGGCTGTACCAGTGTTTGTTTTGCGGCGGCGCGGGGTCTGCCGCCTTGTTGAAAATGCGTAGCCTGTTCATGGCGTCTCCTTGTCGGCCGGTTCGGTGGGCAGCTCGACGAGCGTTTTGTAGTTGAGGCCCAGCTCGCGGGCGCGTTTTTGGTCGGCGGCGTTTTCTTCGTCGACGGTTTCGGCGTCGTAGCCCTGACGCAGGACCATTTCGCTGCGGGAGTTGAAGCCCGCGTTGACCTCCATCATTCGCGCCTGAATGTCCTGCACCGGCTGGATGTAGGCCCAGCCTTGCGGCACCCAGCGGGTACGCAGGTATTCACGGCGCCGTTGTGCGTAGTCGACCAGTGTCAGGCGCCCGGCGAGCACGGCCATGTCCAGCCACGCCGCCCGCACCGGGCGGCACAGTTGGTGCACGTACACGCCAAATTGCAGTTGCTCCAGACGGCGCCGGAACTCGTTGAGCACCACCCGTAACGCCCGGTCATTAACCTCGCGCATGTCGCCGGTAAGAATTTCGTACGGCGTGCCGGTCCCGGCGGCTGCGGCCATCAGTTGTTGGCGCATAAAGTCCGGGTAGTTGTTGCCCGCATCCGGCGGCTTGGAGAACTCCACCTCTTCGCCCGGCCCCAGTTCCTGCATGGTGCCCGGTTCCAGCGCGACCATCGGGGTGAAGCCATCGCGGTCTTCGGTCAGTGGCAAGCCGGTGACCGGGTCGCGCGGCTGTTGCGTGGCTTCGGGCGGTGGCCGCGAGATAAAACCGGCAAATAGGTTGGCCACTTCCTGACGGAACAAAACCGCGTCGTCGTAGTTGTCGAGGCTGCGCAGGCGTTTAAGCACCGGTGCCAAACGCGGCACCCCGCGCAACTGGCCGGGTTCTACAGGTTCAAAGATGTGCAGCACTTGTTCAGCCGGGACGCGCACCAGTTGGTTGTAACCGGCGTTCAGCGACGAGGCATCACGCGGGTGGACGCGGTACATGTGATAGGCCACGCGCTTGTGCGCCGGGTTGAACTCGATCCCGGCGCGTATGCTGTTGCCGTTTTTGCACGGTTCGAATTTGTCGTGTGGCACAAACTCCGGGGCCAGTACCTGGAGCTGCAACGGCACTGCCAGATCCTCGTCCAGACCGCGAGGCCGCAAGCGCACAAAGCATTCACCGGCCGTTTCCACGGTGCGGGCGATCAACGCCTGCTGGCCGTAGAAGTCGGTCAGGCCATCGGCGTCTGATTCGTCGACCCAGTCATCCCACAGGTCTTGCTGCAACTTGCGCAGGGCATCGTCTTCGGTTTTGGGACGCGGGGTGATGCCGGTGCCGATCAGGTTGCTGACGCGTTTGTCGATGACGTTGAACGCATACGGATCGTTGCGCACCGCCGAGCGCGAACGGGCGCGCAGGTTGCGCAAGGCCGGGGTGTTGAGGCTGTTAATGCCGATGTCCGGCGCGTCCCAACTGGCCGAGCGCCTGCCCTCACCGGCCCCTTCGTAACTGGCTTTGATCCGCTCGGGCAACAGAAACCCGTTGCGGGTCAGGGTTGGATACTGGCGCGCCATTTAAAGCCCCTTGCCTGCGTGGTACAGCCGGATCACCCGCGAACGCGGCCCCGTGGCGGCGACCAGCGAACTGCGGATTTGGTCGCGCGCCTTGAGCAGCTCATCGACCGTGCGGTACTCCACGGTGCGGTCGGCGTAGCGCACGGTTTTCTCGCCACGCGCGATGGCCGACTCAACGGCGTCGAGGTGCTTTGGGGTAAAGGACATAATCAGCGTCTCTTGAGGTAGCCGCTGCTGGAGCTGCGACGTTGTGGGGGTCGTGCGACCGGCTGCGCTTGGGCGACCGAAGTGGCAACGGGTGGAGCCGTTTCAACCGGTGTTTGCACGGGCGGTGCAGGTGTTGCGACCGGCGCGGTAAGACGCTCGGCCTGTACCGGTTTCTCATCGAATAAACCGGCCTGTGCCAAGGCTTGGCGGATGCGTTCCCAGTCGTGTTCCTTGTAGCGGTTCAGGCCCAGGTAATGCGCCATCGCCAGGTTGTACACCATCAGGTCGAGGGCTTCGTTACGCTCGGCTTTGCCCTTCACCCACTCGATGCGCTTGTGTCCGCGCACGTACCGCGCCACCTTGCGCTCGGCCACGCACTGGTCGAAGAATTCGTCCGGCAAGTCGTTGGCAAAGTGCAAGGCGCCCGGTCCGTCTTCGAACGGGTAGCGGTTGTAGATCCAGTCCTTGGCGGTGTCGGTACCGACGAACCACAGCTCAGCGCCGTTGCGTTCGGTCTGGCCTTTCCAGGTCACATCGACCATTGAAGGGCGCTGAGCGATAACCGGTTTACCCGGTTTGCTTGCGCCCTTGATAGCGAAGATGTTGCGCCACCGGCGCACGCGGCAGAACTGGTAGACCTCGTCGGTATGGTGGCCGCCGGAGTCGACGGCGGTGGCGAGAATACCCAAGCCTACGCCGCAGGGGTGCGGGTAGCGCACCTTGAGTTTTTCATCGAGCACGGCCCATGTGCGCTCATCTGCCGGATCGCCCCAGATGATCTGGAAGTCGATTACCCAGCGCTCCATGCCCACGCCCCAGCCCATCACCATCAGCTCCAGACGGTTGGCTTGTACGTCGACCGATGCGGTGAGCATCAACACGCAGTGAACCATAGCGCCGAGGCCGTAGGGTTCAAGGCGGGCGCGGTCTCTCAATACCGTGGCTTTGGTTTGTTCCTGAGCACTGTCCCAGACCTTGGCCAGACGGGTGTTGTAGAACACCTGCATGGGCTCCAGGTCGCCCCGGCTCTGCGCCTTCTTGGCCTTCTCAAATTGCTTGGCCAGCGACGGCCAGTCCATCCAGCCCAGCGGTGAATACAGGGCGTTGAGGTGAAAGCCGATGGTTTCGCCGTCGCCCTGCGCGTGTGAGCGCCATTCGCCACGGGCCAGCATCTGGCCCTTGTGGTGTTCTTCAATCAGCACGTCACAATCTGGTGCGGCGCACTGGTAATGCACCACGCTGTAATCGGCCGAGTAGTGCAGGTTTTCCCATTCCAGTACCTGCATGTGGCCGCAGTGCGGGCACGGCACGTAGTAGTAACGCTGGTCGCTGGTCTCAAACAGGTCAGCAATGCGCGACGCGCCTTTGATCGTCGGCGAGCTGGAGAAGTAGAACTTGGCGTTTCGGCCGAAGGTACTGCCCCGGGTTTCAGCCAGTTCGATAGGGTCGCCCTCTTCGCCCACGTCCGCGTCCCAGCGGTCGATCTCATCGCCGTAGATGTAGCGTGCCGACAGCTCGGCCAAGTTGGCCGCAGAACCGGCTGTGGTGACGTACAGCGAGCCGCCTTCAAACTCTTTGGTGTCCATCGTGTTGCGCGCATCCCGCGAACGGGTCGCGGCCACGCGCTCCCGCAGTACCGGCGTGGCCTTGATGGTCTTGCCGATCCGCGACGACACCCGCTTGGCCAAGCTGAGGCTGGGCAGCAGGGTCAGGATGTTGGACGGCACCATGTGGATCAGACCGCCAATCCAGTTCAGTGCGATCTGGGTTTTCATCAACTGCGAGGCCACCATCGTGACCACGCGCTTACAAGGGTGAGCCGGTGACAGGCAGCGCATGGGCTCACGCGCATACGGCGTGCGCGAGGTGCGGTACTGGCCGGGCTCGGCGGCGCCGGTGTCACGCGGGATGCGCATGTATTCGTCGGCCCACTGGTCGACCCACAGCGACGGGTCAGGCCGTAGCCCACGGAAATACGCCTCGCGGTACACCTCTGCACCGTTCGGTATTTCCGTGTGCATGGGTTAACTCTTGTGGTTGAGGGCGTGAACCAGGTCAGCCGAGGACATGCGCTCGGCGTCTTCCAGCGAAGCGCGGATCGCAGCGGTAAGGCGGCGTTCGATTTCCCACGGGTCGGTCATGGCGGCTAACTCGGGCGCCAGTTGCGGTGGCATGCCCAGCAGTTGATCGCGCAGCAAACGGCCCGCGTTGAAGGCACCGGTTTTCACGGCCTCCAGCTCGACCTGCGAGCCCTGCACCTTGTGGAATTCTGCCTCGGCCAATTGCGCCAAGAAGTACTCGCGGTGGGCGCGGGCCTTTTGGAAGTCAGGTTGCTTGCCAGCGGGACCGATGGCGGGCTGCGGCGCAGCCATGCTCGGCGTGGATTCGACCAGCGGGGATAGCTGGCTGGTGACGTCGCGCTGCACACGATCCGCTTGATGCCGGGCTGCGACGGCGGCCTTGCTGGGGTCGGCGGTGTCGCGAATCAATGCGACGGTGGCGTCGACATTCACCCGCTTGCCGTCATCCGACAGCACCAACCGGTTGTTGTCTTTAAGCCAGGTGATGTAACTCGGCGCCTTGCCGATGTGAGCCGCAAAGGCGCTCTTCGACAGAAAGATGGGGTCTGTCACAAGCCCTCCTTTTCAACGGCTTTTCAATGCAAGCCTTTCAATTTCAATGGATTGAATTTCAATAAGCTGCCAGCCCAGCGGCTAACGATTTCCCGCGGGTTTCCTGCCCCGTACCCATGGAAATTCCCCAGGGTCCCCGGCAGGTCCTGAACATGGGGGGATTATTACGAGCGATCCGATGGCGGCACGTCACAAACACCCAGCCGCTTGGCAACCCAACGCTCATAAAGTCCGATGGCCACATCCGCCCCGGCCATGGCCGTGAGGCAGCCCAGTGCCGAAGACGCCCAAAGTGAAACGCCGTTGACGTGCAACAGCATCATCGTCGACAACCCGCAGACGACGCAGGCACCGGAACGCAAGACCAACCGCCGCACCAGTGACCAGCCTCGCGCCCCGTCCTTGTCCGCCCGCCACATCTCGCCGGACACCCCGCCGATCATGGAGAGGACGATCAGTAACCAGATCGGCATATCAGCTAACGCTTGTTGCTCTGTTGTCATCGCCTGCCCCATAAACGCAAAAACCCGGCGCAAGGGCCGGGTTTAGTGGTGGGTGCCTGCCGCTCTCTGCGGTCGCACCTATCGAAGATGGCTACTTTTTACAGGTGGATTCCGGTGGCAGCAAGCGGGTTTTAATGCCACCGGTGAATAAGTGGGTTAGGCGGGTGAATGCCCCGCGAATGTCGGGGAATACATCACCCCGGCTAACGCTTTTGGGGCCTGTCTGCCCTGCCCCACTGTTCACATTCGAGGTGGGACAAGGGAGAGCACCTAAATCAAAGGCTGTGCCCCACTGTCCTACTTCTTTTACCTTTTCCTCGTATAAAGAGAGATTTATAAAAACACGCGTGCGCGTGAAGCGCGCGTATGTCTGCCCGCTGCGCTCACATGGGCGGGAGGCACTTTTAAGCGGGACGGTGGGACAGCCCAACAACAGCGCGGCCTGCGCCTGACCCACTGCAACACAAAGCAGCGGGACAAGGCGGGCCATAAAGGTGTTCGATGCAATCATCACGCCGCACGCTTCCCGAGCAACAGGCTGGCGATGCACTCATGGGCCTGGTGCAGCCGCTGGTAGTACGTCTCACGACTGCATCCGCAATGGGTGTACTTCTGCGACAAGAAGCTGTCGTGGTTGCAGTAGTGCTCGCGCACCAACACCGACAACTGCGGCGGTAGGTGTTTGTTGACGATCAGCTCGATGTCCGCCGACTCGTCGAGCAACACCCGACTGCCACGCGTGCCACGTATCAGCTCGCCCTTGGTTTCCATCAGCATGGCAATCATGTTGCCGCTGCCCGTGCCCTCGGGTGATTCGCTGTGCAGGTCTTCTGCCCACAGCTTGAGCAAGGTGTCGATGCGCTTAATCAAAGCAAGGCTCCTCGACTTTCTGCACCTGCAAGGCCGAGGCGCCGCCCCAACCTTGGGGCTTCTTGTAAGCCCAAGGACGCTGCCCGCTTTTAGCCAATGCTGGCAGGCGCACACGTCGCCATCCGAGCCGGTGCATGATCGCGCCCACGCGCATTTGTTCAGGCTTGCCCCAATGGCCGAAGTCGAGTTTGAGCGCGCTGGCCAACACCTCGCTGCCGCTGGTGGTTTCACCGATCTGCGATTCTTCCAGCCAGTTCAGGATCGGACCTTCCCATTCATCCACCACAAAGCGCTCATCTTGGGCTTCGGAGAACATCGCGGTTTCGTCGCGGTTGACCCACCAGATCTCGCCTGCTTCGTAACAGAACATCGCCTCGGCCCACAGCTGGTCGCGGATCTCGCGCAGTTGCTCCAGGTCGACCTTGGTACACGCGACCGGCCAGTAACGGCGGTTGCCCGTGGCGTCTTTGAGGTATTCGTCCTGGTTGGTGGTGCCCACGAACACACACTGGCGTGGCACATCATTGGTTCTGCGGCCATAGCTCTCGCGGTAGGTGTCGGTGGACGCGGAGAAAAACTGTTTGGCCTTGGTGCTTTCGGCCTTGTTGAAGCTGTCCAGCTCGCCCAGCTCGATGATCCATTTGCCCCGGATCGCCTGAAAGCCGTCCTTGTCGCCCAGGGCAAACGGCGTGTCCATAAACCAGTCACCACCAAGAATGCTCATGGCCGTCGACTTGCCTTCGCCCTGCCCGCCTTCAAGGATCATCACCGAGTCCGCTTTACAGCCGGGGCGCATCACACGCGCCACGGCCGAGATCATCCAGCGCTTGCCGACCTTGGCGCTGTAGCCGCTTTGGGCTACACCCATAACCGTATTCAGCCACGTGTCGAGGCGAGGCACGCGGTCCCATTCCAGTTTATTGAGGTAGTTACGCACCGGGTGGAAGGCGTGGTCGTGGGCCACAACACTGACGGCCTCGATCACGCTGGAGGCTTTGACGCGCAGGTTGTATTGCTGAGCCAGCCACTTCATGACGCGGATGTCGTCGATGTCGCCCCAATCACCGGTGCCACCGCCATACGGCGGCGTGCGCAATTTGACGATCTTTGAGCTGAATGCGCTGAAGGCGATCACCCCGGCCCAGCGCTCATCGTTCCCCAGGATCAGCTCGACGTTTTGCATGTGCGCAATCAGTGAGCCGTTCTCAGTGCGGGCAAGTTGGTCTTTCCAGCCACCGGCTGCCGGCGGTTTGACCACCGCCAATACCTGACGGCGCACCGCGTCCAGCCCTTCGGCGCAATGCAGGTCGTTAAAGTCCGTCCACTTGATGTCGCGCTCACCTGAAAAGATCGGCCCGACCACTTGGCCGCCGACGATCAAGGCCGCGTTGCTGCCCTTTTCTTCACCGGGGTTCCAGGGCTCGCCGTTGGGGCGTTTGGTTTTCCAATCATCGTCGCGGCACACGATCAAGGCACGGCCGGGGAAACGCTCGCGCATGGCCTTGGCCACAGCGCTGAGATTGCCTGCATCAAACGCAATGGCCACCGCAAACGAGGTGGCCATGTGCAGGCTTGCGCCGGTGGCGTAGCCCTCACACACCAACACCGGCTCGCCGGGTTCAGGGTGCGGTCCTATCAGGTGGTAGGCGCCCTCTTTGGACATACCATGCGGCCAATAGGACTTGTCGCGGCCGGTATCAGCCTGCTTCTCGGGGTAGATCACTTGCAGCCCGACGATCTGGTCACGCGCGGTGGTCATGGGGATAAGCAATGCCCCGGTGCGAGGGGCATAACGTACACGCATCCCAATGATCTGCTTGCGTTCCAGATAGGCGCTGCGGCCCTTTTCCGGCATGTGTTTGAACAAGAACGCCGCGCGATTGGCAGCCCGGCGAGCGGCATTGGCGGCCACCTCAGCGGCACGTCGCTTGGCGTCTTCCTGACGAGCACGCATCACGTCGCGCTCCTCCTGACTCATGCGCCCGGGTTTTACTTTGATCTTGTTGCTGTCGCCCGTGCGCCAATCACCGAAGCTGCCGAAAATCAGAATTTCGTTTTTCTCGGTGCGGTGCTCATGGATCACGTACCAGCCGTTTTTCTCCTTGCCCTTGTCCTGCGTAGTCTTGCAGCGGGTGAGTTTACCGAAAGTCAGCGGTTGCGCAGGCTCAAGGCCGTGGTCAGCGAATTGACCGAGAACGTCATCGAGCATAACGAGTACCTACTTTTTCATTCAGTTGTTGGCAGGCTGCACAGCGTGTGCAACTGGTGACGGCCAAGCGGCGCGCCAAGGGAATGGCCGAGTCGCAATCCACGCAGAACTCGAAAGACTCAAACACCCGCAACGCCTTACGCGCCGCCAGGGCTTGATCGATACGTTCCTGCACCAGGTCGTTGGCAAAATCAGCGATGTCAGCCACGGTCGCCACCTCGCGTGGTGGAGTTGACGTAGCAGGCACGATTGAACAAACCCAGCAGCCCTTGGATACCGCGAAACACTTGCAGGCGGATCTCGGCCAATTCGCTGTCGTTGACCACGCCGTCGCCAATGCTCTTGGCCCAGGTGTCGGCCAAATCCGCAACCTGACGGAAATACACCGCAAGGCCGGTGGTCAGCGTCTCGGGCATGTCATCTGTGTAGGCCTCGGCCAATTCCTGCCAGATCGTGTCGCCCACCAATGCGTGCACCGCATCCAGGATGCGGCGGTCTTTGGTCAGCTCCAGGATCTCCGCGAACTCTTGAACGTTCACCGTGTGGCTTGGGTGGGTCGGGGACAGTTTGTGTTGCAGCGTGGTGGGGTTACGGCCGGTGGTGGCGGCAATGGCAGCAGCGCCGCCGGGGTAGTCGCGTGCAGCGTGGTACAGCGCCAAATCGAGCGGCAGGATTTCCCGACGCGCCCGCTGGATGCAACTCAGAGCAATACGGCTCATGGCATTAATCCTTGAATGTTGCCAGTGCCGCGCGGCGTGCAGTGGTGGTACATTTGCCGCGTGGCTTGAAAGGGCCCAAAAGCCGGCTCGGTCCACTAGACCAAAACCGGCACCGTGCCGAGGCGAGCGATCCGTCGCTCACCTCTGGCGCAACAGCTGCCAGATCTGTGGTGGAGAAGGCAGCAACCCAAGGCTTCCGAGCCTTGGAAAGCGCGGTTAAAGGGAGGTGGTTTAGCATGTGGTGTGCCCGCCTACCTTTACCGCGACCCGACAGCACTGTGGTGGTGTGTGTCGGGAGGAACTGGGCGGCCTTATGGGTCGCCTTTTTTCTTTCTATGCCGCTTTGCTTTCCGTCACGCCGAAGTGATCAAGCACTTCTGCGAGCGATACACAGCGCTCACTTTCACGAGCCAAAGACTTGATTAGCGAGACGCTTGGGTCTTTGCTTGCGTACTTCACATGCAAGCGCAGGTAATTCACCGCAATCTTGCAGCGGCCGGCGTAAGCCAGCAGTGCTTCAGAGTCCAGGCTGTCAATGTAGTCACGCAATTTCATGTGGTGTACCTCCGGGAAACACAATTTAACCACAAAGGTTAACTATTGCAATACCCAAGAGGACATTCACCCCATAGGTTAATCTGGGCACAATCGCCGCATGAGAATTTCAGATACCCGCCTGCACAATTTCCGCCAGATCCTGGCCGAGAAAAAACTACGCCTGATCGACATTGCCGAGCTGCTAGGCAAAGCGCCTGCGCAAGTGAGCGCGTTTGGCGGAAGGAACCCAACTAAAGGGATTGGCGACCAAATTGCGCGAGAAATTGAACGAGCTCTTAACCTGCCCAATGGCTCTCTTGACGTACCACATGGCTATGCGAACTTCGACAACGGCACTGTCTTGGGCTACACCGGCAGGAAATTGCCTGTGATCGGATCAATAGCAGCCGGATCATGGTGCTCATCTGACGAGAGTTTTGATCCCAACGATGCAGAGGAATGGATAGAAGCGCCAGGGCCGGTTGGACCGCGCGCCTTCATTCTTCGCGTCGAAGGCATCAGCATGGAACCCAAGTTCATGGAGGGTGATAAGGTAGTGATAGATCCGGCTCTGGAAGCTTTTTCAGGTCATTTTGTGGCTGCTAAACGCACCCGCGACGAAGCCACGACGTTGAAACAACTAAAGCAGGAAGGGAATGAGATGTATCTATACGCGCTCAACCCTGATTGGCCAGAGCGCATTATCCGGATGACTGAAGAGTGGAGTATTTGTGGGCGGGCTAGGTGGAAGATTTCTGACCTTTAAAAACCGACTATAAAAGTTGCTCTATCTCCTCAGTATGAGAAACTGTTCTGACACGTAAATTCAAGTAATGGCTTTTCATAACAGCCTTTTGCATTTTCTGAATTGCGGGAGAGGAGATAGGGCTTCGGGTACAAACAATATAACCAAACTTTTTAGTCCCTTTCTGCCCTAATACGTCAACTGACGCGCACAACTGCTTCAGAGCCACATCCACATCCGAACCTTTCAACTCAATATAAATTTCGTTACCAGTAAGCTTATCAACCAACAACCAATCACACTTCTTCCCAACCGTAATTAAGCAGCCGTCAACCTTGTGACGCACTACCGCTCTTTTATTCTTATTATTCACCTGAAATGATGAGCGCTTTTCAGTAAATTTAATTATTGTATGATCGACCTCAGTTAAACAATGCGCCGTCATATCAAATCCTCTACAGATAACTCACTCATTTCAAGCTCTAGCAACTTCTCGAATTTACTAGAAAAATGTGTTGATACCGCATCAATAGACTCCGCCTGAATCAAACGAAACTCTTCATCAAGGATAGAGTTAACTACACCTTTGTCGACCATATATGCCGAGACGTCGTCAAAATCAACCTGAATCGCCCCGGGTTTCCTAGACACTCTCCAGGCTCGCTGCGTAACGCTTTTCAAACTCTACCGGTGACAGCTGATTGTTGAAACTGTGGCGTCGTTTTGGGTTGTAAAACATCTCGATGTAATCGAACACATCATCCCGAGCATCCTGGCGTGTAGTGTAGATTTTACGCTTGATCCGCTCCCGCTTTAGCAGCTGGAAAAAGCTCTCCGCCACAGCGTTGTCGTGGCAGTTACCTCGACGACACATGCTGGCTACCAGGTTGTTAGCTTTCAAGAAGCTTCGCCAGTCTGAGCTGCTGTACTGACTGCCTTGATCCGAGTGGATCATCACCTCTTGCTTCGGCTTACGTCTCCAAACCGCCATCAGCAGTGCATCAATGGCTACGTCGCTGGTCATCTGCGACTTCATTGACCAACCAATGATCTGGCGTGAAAACAGATCGAGCACCACGGCCAAATACAGCCAGCCTTCATATGTTCGGATGTAGGTAATGTCTGTGACCCAGACTTTGTTGGGTTCTCTGACATCGAATTGGCGCTTCAGTAAGTTCGGTGAGGCAACGGCTGGTTTACCGCCATATTTTCCCGGCCTCCGTCGATACCCAGTCTGAGAACGTAAACCTTCAAGGCGCATCAACCTAGCTACCCGGTGACGGCCACAGCTCTCACCAACCTCTCGCAGGTCATCATGGATCTTGCGATAGCCATAAACACCACCGCTTTCCAACCAGGAGTGTTTGATCAGTCCAAGCAGTCGCTGATCGTCCTTGGCTCGCGCAGATTTTGGTTCTGATAGCCACGCGTAGTAGCCGCTGGGATGAACCTTGAGCGTCAGGCAAAGCCGTCGAATCGCGTAATGACCCGCTTGCTGCTTAATAAAGGCGTACTTCAGCCGCACTCCTTGGCAAAGTACGCGGCGGCCTTTTTTAAGATGTCTCGCTCCTCCGTCACCCGTTTCAGCTCGGCCCGTAGACGACGAACCTCAGCGCTCTGATCATCCTCCTCAACGCGCTGTTCCTGGGGCTTGGTGTAGCGCTTAACCCAGGCATAGAGGCTGTGCACGGACACACCCAATCGTGCAGCCACCTCCGAGACAGGAAGCTTCTTTTCGGTCACTTGTTTGACCGCCTGGATTTTGAATTCTTCGGGATATCGCTGGTTGCTCATGGCACCTCCTAATGGGCCTCATTTTAAGGCTTGGAGGTGTCTACGAAACTAGGGGCGATTCAGTATTTCTTCGGGATGAAGGCGCACATCGGTGCCGATGTCGAGTCCGGCCTGGTGCATCACGTCCATGGCACCGCTGCCAATGTGGCCGATGTCACGCAGGTGGCTGAACTGCTGCATGGCGAAGAAAACGCCGTGTATGCAGATGCCGGTTACACCGGTGTCGAAAGGCGCGAAGAGCATGAAAATCGGGGGGTGATCTGGCAGATTGCAGCGCGTCGCAGCACCTATTCCAAGCTGAACCAGCGCAGCGTACTGTACAAAGCCAAGCGCAAGATCGAGTTCTGCAAGGCTCAGACACGGGCCAAGGTCGAGCATCCGTTTCGCGTGATCAAGCGGCAGTTTGGTTACGTGAAAGTACGTTTTCGTGGGCTGATGAAAAACACGGCTCAGTTGACCACGCTGTTCGCCCTGGCAAACCTGTGGAGGGTTCGAAAACAGCTCATGGGTATGGGTGAGGTTCGCGTTTAACACGGAGAACCGGTCGAAAAAGCTCTCCGTACATGATTTTTCGGTCACTTTTCGTCCAATGACGCTGTAGGTGCCTGGAAAATTGCAACTTGCCGCGGCTGCACGACAAGTTGATCGGAGCATCCTTAAACGCCCATCGCGGTCGTTCGCTTTGCGGTATTGGATCTTGTTGGACTATCTCAGCTCTTTGGCCAGCTCTAACCACGCTATAGCAGCCGGAGGCAAATGCGCACCGGCGCGCCAAGCCAGTGCGATGTTCCAATCCGTATCTGGCTCATCAAGAGGTACCAGAGCGATGCCCGCATGTTTATGTTTTTGCGCAAGCATTCGCGGTAAAAATGCTACCCCCAAACCAGCAGCTACCAGGTCGGCGATGAAATCAATTTGCCCGCTGCGGGCTGTCACCCGGGGCACAATCGCTCTTCGATCACATGCGGCCATTATTAATGCGTTAAGTGCAAACCCCTCCTCAAAGAGGATGAATGGCGAATCCGCCAGATCACTGAAGTTGATCCGCTTGCGTCGCGAAAGCGAATGGGCGCCAGGCAGTACAGCCACTAAGGGCTCGTTACGCACTTGCTGATAAGCGAACGTTTCATCGATCGGAATCAGTAGTGCAGCCAGGTCCACCTCTCCGGCCTCCAGGCACTCACGCAGTTTCTTACTCCCATGCTCTATCAGTTCTATATTCACCCTCGGATAGCGGCTGCGATAAGTGGCAAACATCTGAGCGAACAACACCCCGCAGCCTACAGGGGGTAAGCCGATCCGCAGCGTACCGCCCTTCAGATCCCGCAGTTCATTGATCTCTGCGATCAGATCGTTGCGCTCTGCGAGTAAAACCAGTGCGCGTCGAAAGGCAATCTCACCGGCGGCCGTCAACTCGCTTTTATGGCCGATACGGTTCAAGAGTGGTGTTCCCAGTTCATCTTCGAGCGTTCTGACCGCCTTGCTGACTGAAGACTGAGTCAAAGACACCACCTCAGCGGCTTGTGAGAACCCTCCCTGGCGCACCACTTCTACAAACACTCGCAGCGTTCTGAGATTCATGTGTATTCCAATAGCGACTTATTTGGAGTAGGAAAAGTTGTTTTTATCATGATCAACAAACCCTTATCGTGAAATCCATTCAGCAACCTCCTGCGTCGCTGAAATTTTCTAGACACATAGGAGTTGTAGAGAATGATTATTTCATCGGCGTCCGACTATCGCGAAGCTGCCAGACGCAAGTTGCCGCGATTTCTATTCGACTACATCGACGGCGGCGCCTATGCCGAACACACACTGCGGGCCAATAGCTCTGACCTTGCCAGCATCAGCTTGCGTCAACGCATTTTGAGAAATGTTGACAGCCTGAGTCTCAAGACGACGCTATTTGGAAAGGAACAGAGTCTGCCGATCATCCTCAGCCCCGTTGGACTGACCGGTATGTACGCCCGTCGTGGTGAAGTGCAAGCGGCCAAGGCTGCGGCCACGAAAGGCATCCCCTTTTGCCTGTCCACAGTATCGGTCTGCTCGATTGAAGAGGTTGCTTCCCAGAGTCCGCAATCGATCTGGTTTCAACTCTATGTGCTCAAGGATCGCGGGTTTATGCGTAATGCCCTGGAGCGCGCTCAAGCAGCTGGCGTTACCACGCTGGTGTTCACCGTAGACATGCCGACACCAGGCGCTCGTTACCGTGATGCCCACTCGGGCATGTCCGGTCCATTCGCAGCTACACGGCGCATCCTGCAAGCCACTACTCGGCCGGATTGGGCGTTGAATGTCGGTATCCTCGGTCGCCCGCATGATTTGGGCAACATCTCCAAGTACATGGGCAAAGCCACCACCCTGGAAGATTATGTTGGCTGGTTAGGCAATAACTTCGACCCCTCCATCAGTTGGAAGGATTTGGAGTGGATCCGCGAGTTTTGGAAGGGCCCGATGATTATCAAGGGCATCCTTGATCCACAGGACGCCAAGGACGCAGTCAGTTTTGGCGCTGATGGCATCGTGGTCTCCAATCACGGCGGTCGCCAATTGGACGGTGTGCTGTCCACCGCCAAGGCTTTGCCTGCCATTGCCGACGTGGTGGGCGATGACCTGACGGTGCTGGTGGACTCCGGCATTCGTTCCGGGCTGGATGTTGTGCGTATGCTCGCGTTAGGCGCCAAGACGTGCCTGCTGGGGCGTTCGACGGTTTACGCTCTGGCCGCCGACGGACAGCACGGGGTCGAGAATATGCTGGATATCTTCTCGAAAGAAATGCGCGTGGCAATGACGCTCACGGGGGTGACCTCGATTGACAAGATCGATCGAACCGCACTGGTTTCAGTTGAGTAGTGAAGGTTCGATCATGTCGCAATCACTGAGCGTTAAGATGTTGCAAGCGGTACGCAATGTGCCCATTGGCTACGTAGTGTGTGGTGGGATTGTCTGTACTGTGCCGGCGCTCCTCGCGGCTCGCTTGCACAACTCTTTGTTCTGTTGGTCAGCGATTGCCGCATTCTGGAGCTATCTGTCGATTCCGGACAATAAGTCCGCAAAAGATTGTATTGTCGGCCTGGTTTTCGGCATGACCGGCGCCGTGGCGTCAGGGCTAGGTGCCTGGACGATGGAATGGCCGCCGCTGGCGATAGTGCTGTCGGCCCTCTTCGCGTTTGCGGGTGCTTACGCCCAGGTTTGCGGCGCGCGCATCAGCATTCCTGCTTTGCTGACAGCGACGGCATTTGCGGTATCCACTGCATTCCCGGCAAAGGACTTTGCCCAGGGACTGGATTATGCACGTTACTTTCTCTACGGCAGCTTATGGGCTACAGGCTCCGCATTACTGTTCCAATGGTGTCAGAGCGATCAATCTGATGCTGTTAAGCCGCCAGTTTTATGGTCGGCCCTCAGAGAAAATTTCACACCCAAATCTAACCTCTTTCTGCATGGTCTTCGCGTAGCGCTGTCGGGAGCCCTGTCAGTCTGGATGGTTCAATTGTGGTCGTTGCATTACGGCTACTGGATGACCCTCACGGTGTTTCTGATCATGCAACCCTACATGTCTTCAACGTTGAAGATGTCTCTGGAACGCGTCGGTGGCACCTTCTTGGGGGGAGCCATTGCTGCCGTTCTTGGTTACGTAATCCATGATCCGGTTTTGTTGGCTGCACTGATACTGCCTGTCTCTATTGGCACCCTGGCTGGGCGCTCTGTGAGCCACATCAGCTATTTAATGTTCCTCACTCCCCATTTCATTCTGGTCGCGCAGATTGGCCAGTCAGGAGGATCTGAGCTCGATTTGGTATTTTTACGGATGCTCTACAGCACCGGTGGTGCACTTTTAGCGATCATTGCTTCGCTTGTGATTTTTCCTCGCTGGCAAACGGCTGAACCGTAAAGGAACGTGCCGTCTCTTTTGCCATTGCGCTACCGCCGACCTTCACACACCGGTGACTCGCCAATGCGGCCTTGCTTGCACAGGTCCAGGTTGTCCCTGCGCTTGAACGGCGGCCTCAGGTTCCAAGTGCAACAGTCAGTTGATAGTGTTGAGCCGATTGGTTGCCAGCAGTTGCAGATGATCCGTCAACACTTCAACAGGGAATTTCCAGCCCAATGTCTGACGAGGTCGG
>NZ_JAAQWY010000044.1:0-21437 GCF_012985765.1 Pseudomonas sp. WS 5071
GTGATGACCTGTTTGTTATCGAGGGTGATGGTCAGCGGGCCGGTGGTGTTGGTGACTGGCTTGCCGTCTTTATCAACCAAAGTTGCGGTGTAAACGATTTCGCCGCCTTCGCCGACAGTTTTAGTCGCGGTCAGAACCACATCGACCTTGTCGATGGTGTCGTTGATCTGCGTCGTTGCGCCGTCGCCAGCGACTACGAGCTTCTCGAAGTTGCCACCCGCGGTGCCGGTGATCTGGACGGTCTGGGTGCTCTTATCGATGAACACGTCATCGCCTGGGGCATCAACAATCACGGTACCAACGGTTTCGCCGGCTTTGATGGTGATGGTTTGCTTGTTGTCGAGCGTCAGGGTGACGTCGGTATCCGCTTTATTAGAAAGCGTAGCGGTGTAGGTGATTTTCCCGCCTTCGTTGACGGCGCTTGGCGCGGTCAAGGTGACGGTGGTGGTGTTGTCGGTGCCCGGTGTGTCGGTGACAGTCGTGGTGACCTTGTCAGTGCCTGGAACCAGATTTTCGAAGTGCCCGCCGCCAGTTACTTCCTTGATGCCGGTAGTAACGGTTTGGTCGCCTTTGTACACATCGTCTGGCGCTACAGCCGAAACAGTACCGCTCGACTCGTTCACACCGATGGTGATGACCTGTTTGTTATCGAGGGTGATGGTCAGCGGGCCAGTGGTGTTGGTGACTGGCTTGCCGTCCTTGTCGACCAGGGTGGCGGTGTAAACGATCTCGCCGCCTTCGCCGACAGTTTTGGTGGCAGTCAGCACCACATCAACTTTGTCGATGGTGTCGTTGATCTGCGTCGTTGCACCGTCGCCAGCAACCACCAGCTTCTCGAAGTTACCGCCTTCAGTACCGGTGATCTGGACGGTCTGGGTGCTCTTATCGATGAACACGTCATCGCCTGGAGCATCAACAATCACAGTACCAACGGTTTCGCCGGCCTTGATGGTGATGGTTTGTTTGTTGTCGAGCGTCAGGGTGACGTCAGTGTCAGCCTTGTTGCTCAAGGTGGCGGTGTAAGTAATCTTGCCGCCTTCACTCACTTCAGTCGGAGCCGAAAGGGTCACAGTAGTGGTGTTATCAGTACCTGGGGTATCCGTCACCACGGTGGTGACTTTGTCAGTACCTGGAACCAGGTTTTCAAAGTGCTCGCCACCGGTGACTTTTTCGATGCCGGTCGTAACAGTCTGGTCGCCTTTGTACACATCATCTGGCGCTACAGCCGAAACAGTACCGCTCGACTCGTTCACACCAATGGTGATGACCTGTTTGTTATCGAGGGTGATGGTCAGCGGGCCGGTGGTATTGGTAACTGGCTTGCCGTCTTTATCAACCAAGGTTGCGGTGTAAACAATTTCGCCGCCTTCGCCGACAGTTTTGGTGGCAGTCAGCACCACATCAACTTTGTCGATGGTGTCGTTGATCTGAGTCGTTGCGCCGTCGCCTGCGACTACGAGCTTCTCGAAGTTGCCACCCGCGGTGCCGGTGATCTGGACGGTCTGGGTGCTCTTATCGATGAACACGTCATCGCCTGGAGCATCAACAATCACAGTACCAACGGTTTCGCCGGCCTTGATGGTGATGGTTTGTTTGTTGTCGAGCGTCAGGGTGACGTCAGTGTCAGCCTTGTTGCTCAAGGTGGCGGTGTAAGTAATCTTGCCGCCTTCACTCACTTCAGTCGGAGCCGAAAGGGTCACAGTAGTGGTGTTATCAGTACCTGGGGTATCCGTCACCACGGTGGTGACTTTGTCAGTACCTGGAACCAGGTTTTCAAAGTGCTCGCCACCGGTGACTTTTTCGATGCCGGTCGTAACAGTCTGGTCGCCTTTGTACACATCATCCGGTGCTACAGCCGAAACAGTACCGCTCGACTCGTTCACACCGATGGTGATGACCTGTTTGTTATCGAGGGTGATGGTCAGCGGGCCGGTGGTGTTGGTGACTGGCTTGCCGTCCTTGTCGACCAGGGTGGCGGTGTAAACGATCTCGCCGCCTTCGCCGACAGTTTTGGTGGCAGTCAGGACCACATCAACCTTGTCGATGGTGTCGTTGATCTGCGTCGTTGCGCCGTCGCCAGCGACTACGAGCTTCTCGAAGTTGCCACCCGCGGTGCCGGTGATCTGGACGGTCTGGGTGCTCTTGTCGATGAACACGTCATCGCCTGGAGCATCAACAATCACGGTACCGACGGTTTCACCGGCCTTGATGGTGATGGTTTGCTTGTTGTCGAGTGTCAGGGTGACGTCAGTGTCAGCCTTGTTGCTCAAGGTGGCGGTGTAAGTGATTTTCCCGCCTTCGTTGACGGCGTCTGGCGCGGTCAAGGTGACGGTGGTGGTGTTGTCGGTGCCCGGTGTGTCAGTTACGACGGTGGTGACTTTATCGGTACCTGGAACCAGGTTCTCGAAGTGCTCGCCACCGGTGACTTTTTCGATGCCGGTCGTAACAGTTTGGTCGCCTTTGTACACGTCGTCCGGCGCTACAGCCGAAACAGTACCGCTCGACTCGTTCACACCGATGGTGATGACCTGTTTGTTATCGAGGGTGATGGTCAGCGGACCAGTGGTATTGGTAACTGGCTTGCCGTCTTTATCAACCAAAGTCGCGGTGTAAACGATCTCGCCGCCTTCACCGACAGTTTTGGTGGCAGTCAGCACCACATCAACCTTGTCGATGGTGTCGTTGATCTGCGTCGTTGCGCCGTCGCCTGCGACTACGAGCTTCTCGAAGTTACCGCCTTCAGTACCGGTGATCTTGACCGTCTGGGTGCTCTTGTCGATGAACACGTCATCGCCAGGGGCATCAACAATCACGGTACCAACGGTTTCGCCGGCCTTGATGGTGATGGTTTGTTTGTTGTCGAGCGTCAGGGTGACGTCGGTATCCGCTTTATTAGAAAGCGTAGCGGTGTAAGTGATTTTCCCGCCTTCGTTGACGGCGTCTGGCGCGGTCAAGGTGACGGTAGTGGTGTTATCGGTGCCCGGTGTGTCGGTTACGACGGTCGTGACTTTGTCAGTACCAGGGACCAAGTTCTCGAAGTGCTCGCCACCGGTGACTTTTTCGATGCCGGTCGTAACAGTTTGGTCGCCTTTGTACACATCATCTGGAGCCACAGCCGAAACAGTACCGCTCGACTCGTTCACACCGATGGTGATGACCTGTTTGTTATCGAGGGTGATGGTCAGCGGACCAGTGGTATTGGTGACTGGCTTGCCGTCCTTGTCGACCAGGGTGGCGGTGTAAACGATCTCGCCGCCTTCGCCGACAGTTTTAGTCGCAGTCAGCACCACATCGACCTTGTCGATGGTGTCGTTGATCTGTGTCGTCGCCCCACCCGGAGCGATATCAAGCTTCTCGAAACCACCACCCACAAAGTCCGGATTGATCGTGACGTTGATCGGACCCGCATCTTTGAATACGTCGTCGGTCGGTGCCTTGGAGGTCACTTGGCCTGTGGTCTCGCCCTTGGCGATAGTGATGACGTCACCATTGCTCAAGGTAAGGGTCAGGTCGCTGCCGGCCTTGTTGCTCAGGGTCGCGGTGTAGGTGATGTTGCCACCCTCGTCGGCCTCGCCCGGTGCGGTCAGGGTGACGGTGGTGGTGTCGGTGGTGCCGGGTGTGTCGGTCACGGTGGTGTTGACTGGCGTGGTGCCAGGTACCAGGTTCTCGAAGTGCGCGCCGCCGGTCACATTGGTGATCGCGGTGGTGACGGTCTGGTTGCCCTCATACACGTCATTAGGCGCAACAGTGCTGGCAGTACCCGCGGATTGGCCGACGCCAATGGTAATGGTCTGGCCATTGTCCAGGGTCACGGTCAACGGATTGGTGGTGTTGGTGACCGGGTTACCCGCCTTGTCCACCAGCGATGCGGTGTAAACGATCTGGCCGCCTTCACCCACGGTGGTGGTCGCCGTCAGCACCACATCAACCTTGTCGATGGTGTCGTTCACGGTGGTGGTAGCGCCGTCACCGGCCACTTCCAGTTTTTCGAAGTTGCCGCCATCAGTCTCGACGATCTTCACGGTTTGCGTGCTTTTGTCGACAAACACATCATCGCCCGGAGCATCGACGGTGACGGAGCCAACGGTTTCACCCGCCTTGATGATGATGGTCGAACCGTTATCCAGCTTCAGCGTAACGTCGGTGTCTGCTTTATTGGAAAGCGTGGCGGTGTAGGTGATCTGGCCGCCTTCGTTGACATCGCCTGGCGCTGTCAGTGTCACGGTGGTGGTGTCGACCGAATCGGTGATGGTCGTGACGGCTGGCGTCGTGTTGGGCACCAGGTTTTCAAAGTTGCCACCGGTGGTCCCGGTGATAGTCGTAGTGACGGTGCTGCCGTTGACGTAGACGTCGTTCGCCGGGGTATCGACCACCACGGTGCCGACGGATTCGCCGGCCTTGATGGTGATCACCGAACCGTTGGACAACGTCACGGTAACCGGGGTTTGCGCCGGGTTGGTCAGGGTCGCGGTGTAGGTGATCTGGCCGCCTTCGGTCACGGTATTGGTGGCGGTGAGGGTCAGGCCAGTGTCATCGACCGAGTCGGTGATCGTGGTGACAGCTGGGGTGGTGTCTGGCTCCAGCTTTTCGAAGTTGCCACCGGTTGCCCCGGTAATGGTGGTGCTGACCGTGCTGCCATTGTTGTAGACGTCGTTGGCCGGCGTATCGACCACCACCGTACCGGTGGACTTGCCTGCCTCAATGGTGATCACCGAGCCGTTGCTCAAGGTGATGGTGACAGGGGTCTGTGCCGGGTTGGTCAGGGTCGCGGTGTAAGTGATCTGGCCGCCTTCGGTCACTGTTTCGCCTGCTGTCAGGGTCACAGTGGTGGTGTCGATGGTGTCGGTGATCTGGGTGACTGCCGGTGTCGGGTCGACGGTCAAGATCAGGTTGTTACCGCCGGTGGTGCCGGTGACGGTGACGCTGATCTGGCCTGGATCGATGTACGGGCTGTCGTTGGGCGCCAAAGGCACATTGACGGAGCCGGTCACTTGGCCGGCCGGGATGGTGATCACCGCGCCGTTGGACAGGGTGATCGTCAGGTTGCTGGTGGACGGCTGGGTCACTGTGGCGGTGTAGGTCAGCACGCCGCCGGCTTCGGTGATGGTCGGTGTGGCGCCCAGGGTCAGGGTCGACGGCAAAGGTGCGGCCGTGAGTGGGTCAGTCGGCTGCCCGCCGAGTTCGTTGGTCAGCGCATTGGTTGCGAAACCCAGGCCAGCAGTCGGAAACCCAATGGTCGGATCGACCGAGCCTGCGGTCTCATCAAGCATCACAAAGCTGTGGCCGCCACCGGCAGCGCCCGTGCCGGAAGCTGTCGCGCCTGCGGCGGTGGCTTCCAGGTCGGTGGTCGGGTCAGCGCCGGCGGCAATGGCCTGCTGCAGTTCGGCAACCGAAGGTGCGGCCTGTGCAGTGGCTTGGGCCAGGTCAGTGCTGGAGTCGGGCGCGTTGGCGCTCCACTGGGTATCACGCCCCAGGTCCAGCGTACGGCCATCGGCCAGCTCCAGGCTCACGGAGCCCGACATGCCGGTGTCTATCTGATCGCCGGCAAACAGGCGATCACCTTCAACCAGCACCCGACGGGCGCCTTCCGGAGAAATGACGAAAACTTGGCCAACAATGCTTTTGACGATTGCAACAACACTGCTCATTGAAGATTTCTCCGGCGATCCATTCTGTGGGTGTTCCTAAGGCTGAGATCCGATGGGATTCATCAGCCTGGGAGGTGCGTAGTTTATAAATCGGATGACGTCAAATAATTGGCTATATTTTTTGGCGATTTACTTTATGCCAAACTATTGACCTTCTTGGCGCCATCCTAAACAATCGCCTCGCTAATGTCACATTGATATTCATGCGGCGAACCGTCCTATATGTGTGAACCAGTTCCGCTTTTGAACTTTCCGACGTACGGTCATTACGGTAGCCATTTTCTAACGCAGCACAACCAAGTTGCTGTGACTTGAGACAAGAAGTCCTGGGGATTCTTAAAATGCGTTTGCACCTGCTTAAGGCAATACCGTTCGTTCTCGCCGCCAGTTTCGTACAAGCCCAAACCCTGCCCCAGGCCATGCAGCAAGCGCTGGATGTGCACCCTGAGATTCAGGCAGGTGTCAACGCTCGTATCGCGGCTGACTATCAGTTGCGTGCGGCCAAGGGTGGTTACCTGCCCCGTGTCGACTTGAACGCGGGTTATGGCCGTGAAGGCACCGACAGTTCATCCACTCGCGCCCGTGGCGGCCATTGGGACACCCTCAATCGCGGCGAATCGAGCCTGCGCCTGCAGCAAATGGTTTTTGACGGTTTTGCCACCTCCAGTGAAGTAGGGCGTCAACAAGCCACCGTTAACTCCCGCGCTTTTTCGTTGCTTGGCACTTCCGAGCGCACTGCATTGACGGTAGCCCAGGTTTACCTGGACGTCCTGACCCGTCGTGAGTTCGTGCGTCTGGCCGAAGACAACCTGCGTAACCACGAGCGCATCTACGACCAGATCAAACTGCGCACCCAGCGCGGTGTCGGCAGCGGGGCTGACCTGGACCAGGCTGAAGCCCGTTTGGCCCAAGCCCGTAACAACGTGATCACCGAGCAGACCAACCTGGCCGACGCCCAGACCAACTACCTCAGTGCCGTCGGCCAAGAAGCCGATCAGTTGGAGCGTCCGCCCAGCTTCATGGCGCTGCTGCCTGCAGACCTGAATGAAGCGCGTCGCCAGATGCTCGATAACAGCCCGATCCTGCGTTCGGCCGAATCCGATATCGCCGCTGCCGAAAAACAATACGAAGCCGCCAAGTCTTCCTTCTACCCACGTTTCGACGCCGAGTTGGGCCGTAACGCCGACAACAACATCGACGGCGACGCCAGCCACAACAACGGCTGGGAAGCCATGCTGCGCATGCGCTTCAACCTGTACGCCGGTGGCAGCAACAAGGCTGAGCTGGAGTCCAAGTCCTACCAGTCCAACCAGGCCCTGGATATCCGCAACAACGCCTTGCGCCAGTTGAACGAAGAACTGGGCCTGGCCTGGAACGCCATGAACAACGCCAATGCCCAGGTGCCGATTGCCCAGCAATACGTCGACCACAGCAGCAAGGTGCGCGGCGCCTACCAGAAACAATTCAGCCTGGGCGAACGAACTCTGCTTGACTTGCTCGACAGTGAAAACGAGCTGTTCACCGCTTCGCGCCGTTTGGAAGAGATAAAAAACGTTCAGTTATTTACTCAGTACCGAATCAAGGCGACCATGGGCGAGTTGCTCAAGAGCCAAGGAGTGGTCGCACCGATGGCCTCCGTCGTCCAGAACGACGTGAAGCCGAAAGTCCAACTGCCTGGGATGAATTGAGCTATTCCTTATAGTCCCATCTGTTAGTTGAGAGAGCCCGCGTGGAATCAGAAGTCAGTCGAGTCCATCTCAGTCATGATCCACGCACATTGCACGACGACCCGTTACTCGACGGGTTGTTGGCTCTCTGCGCCCTGCACCAGAAGCCCGCCAGCGCGGCGATGCTGACCACCGGTCTGCCATTGCCGGCACAGCAACTGACCGCCGACTTGCTGGCCCGGGCTGCGGCCCGCGCCGGTTTGCAAGGGCGGCTGCTGCAACGCAAGCTCGATTCGATCCCCCCGATTGCCATGCCGGCGCTGCTGTTGCTCAAGGATGGCCGTAGTGCCGTGCTGCTCGGCTGGCAGGGTGAGGACGAGGCGCAGGTGCTGCTCAGCGAAAGCGACGGCGGTGAAACCATCGTCAAGCGCCAGGCGTTGGCCGATGACTACACCGGTAAAGTGTTCTTTGCCCAGCCCCAACACAAATTCGATGTCAGCCACGGCACCCTGATCCCCCGGGCCCGCTCCTGGTTTCGTGACACCCTCAAGCGTTCGCGCTGGCTCTACGCCGATGCCATCGCCGCCAGTTTCCTGATCAACCTGATTGCCATGGCAGCGCCGCTGTTCGTGATGAACGTCTACGACCGCGTCGTGCCCAACCAGGCCACCGCCACCCTGTGGGTGCTGGCGACCGGTATTTTCATCGCCTACGTCTTCGACCTGGTCCTCAAAAGCCTGCGCAGCCTGTGCCTGGACCTGGCCGGCAAGAAAACCGACCTGATCATCTCGGCCACGTTGTTCGAGCGGATCGTCGGCATGTCGATGAAGTACCGTCCGGCACGGGTCGGCAGCTTCGCCCAGAACATCCACGAGTTTCAGAGCCTGCGTGATTTCCTCGCCTCCCTGACGCTCACCAGCCTGATCGACTTGCCGTTTACCCTGCTGATATTCATGGTTATCGCGATCCTCGGCGGGCATCTGGTATGGATCCCCATGCTGGCCTTCCCGATTGCCCTGGGCATCGGCTACCTGCTGCAAAAGCCGCTGGTCGCCACCATGGAGCGCACCATGGCCCTGGCCTCCGAGCGCCAGTCGAGCCTGATCGAAACCCTGGCCGGGCTGGATGCGGTCAAGGTCAACAACGCTGAAAGCGAGCGCCAATACCAGTGGGAGCAAACCATTGGCACCCTCAGCCGCCTTGAATTGCGGGTGAAAATGCTCTCTGGGCTGTCGATGAACATCACCCTGCTGATCCAGCAATTGGCGGGTGTGATCATGATTGTCTTCGGGGTCTACCAGATCATCGACGGCAATCTCAGCATGGGTGGCCTGATTGCCTGCTACATGCTCAGTGGCCGCGCCCTCAGCCCGCTGGCGTCGCTGTCGGGCCTGATGACCCGCTACCAGCAAGCCAAGGTCACCATGGTCTCCACCGACCAGATGATGGAGCTGCCCCAAGAGCGCAACTTCGAAGAACGCCCTTTGAGCCGCCGTACCCTGCAGGGCGCCATCGAGTGCCGGGGCCTGAATTTCACGTACCCCAACCAGCAGAACATGGCACTCAAGAACATCAACCTGGTGATCAAGCCCGGCGAGAAGATCGGCATCATCGGGCGCAGCGGCTCGGGTAAAAGCTCCCTGGCCAAACTGATCGTGGGCCTCTACCAACCCGACTCCGGCGCCTTGCTGGTGGACGGCGTGGACATTCGCCAGATCGACGTCAGCGAACTGCGCCACAACGTCGGCTATGTGCCCCAGGACATCCAACTGCTGGCCGGCACCCTGCGCGACAACCTGGTCTCCGGCGCCCGTTACGTTGAAGACGAAGTGGTACTGCAAGCCGCTGAGCTGGCGGGCGTCCACGAATTTGCCCGCTTGCATCCACAAGGCTACGAGCTGCAAGTGGGCGAGCGCGGCCAGAACCTCTCTGGCGGCCAGCGACAAAATGTCGCCCTGGCCCGCGCCCTGTTGCTCAACCCGCCTATCCTGCTGCTGGACGAACCAACCAGCGCCATGGACAACACCGGTGAAGAACGCTTGAAACAGCGCCTGCAAGCCGTTGTGGAAAACAAGACCGTGGTGCTGGTGACGCACCGTGCGTCGCTGTTGTCCCTAGTGGACCGTTTGTTGGTCATCGACCGTGGGCAAATCCTTGCCGATGGCCCGAAAGCCGTAGTGATGGAAGCGTTGAAGAAGGGGCAGATCAGTGTTGCGTAAATTCAAGGACGCGGTCCGTCGCTATTTCATTGGTTCCGATTCGCTGGATGGCCAGCCACTGCCAGAGGTCAAGAAGGCCCTGATCGAAGATGCCCCGCGTGTGGTGCGGTTGACCATCTGGGGGATCATCGGGTTTTTCCTGTGCATGCTGCTGTGGGCCGGTTTTGCCAAGGTCGACGAAGTGACGCGCGGTGATGGCAAGGCTATTCCATCCTCCAAGTTGCAGAAGATCCAGAACCTTGAGGGCGGCATCGTCGCCGAGCTGTACGTCAAGGAAGGGCAGATCGTCGAGGCTGGCGCGCCACTGATCCGCCTGGATGACACGCGCTTTGTCTCCAACGCTGGTGAAACCGAGGCCCAGCGCCTGTCGCTGTTACTGCGCATCGAGCGCTTGAACGCCCAGGTCGAAGACCGGCCGCTGAACATTCCTGAAGACGTGCGTGCCGCTGCGCCCACCCAGGCCATCAACGAGCAGTCGCTGTATGAAAGCCGGCGCCAGCAGTTCAAGGATGAAATCGGTGGTTTGCAGGAACAACTGACCCAGCGCCAGCAGGAGATGCGCGAATACACCTCCAAGCAAGGCCAGTACCGTAACCAACTGTCGTTGCAGCGCCAGGAAATCAACATGTCCGAACCCCTGGTCGCCCAGGGTGCGGTGTCGCCGGTGGAAGTGCTGCGCCTCAAGCGCGCAGAAATGGAAACCCGTGGGCAACTGGACGCTACCACCCTGGCCATCCCCCGTGCCGACTCGGCGATCAAGGAAGTACAACGCAAGATCGACGAAACGCGTGGTAAATACCGCAGTGAAGCGCTGACCGAGCTCAACGAGGCACGTACTGACCTGAACAAGGCCCAGGCCACCGGCAAAGCTCTCGAAGACCGTGTGAGCCGGACCCTGGTCACCTCGCCGGTGCGCGGGATCGTCAAGCAACTGTTGGTCAATACCATTGGCGGCGTGATCCAGCCGGGCAGCGACATGGTTGAAATCGTGCCGCTGGATGACACCTTGCTGGTAGAAGCCAAGATCCGCCCGCAAGACATCGCCTTCCTGCACCCGGGGCAAGAAGCCGTGGTCAAGTTCACCGCCTACGACTACACCATCTACGGCGGCCTCAAGGCCAAGCTGGAGCGCATCGGTGCCGACACCATCACCGATGAAGACAAGAAAACCACCTACTACATGATCACCTTGCGCACCGACCGCAGCCACCTGGGCACCGATGAGAAGCCACTGATCATCATCCCCGGCATGGTCGCCTCGGTGGACATCATCACTGGCAAGAAGACCATCCTCAGCTACCTGCTCAAGCCCATCATCAAGGCCCGGGCCGAGTCGCTGCAGGAGCGTTGATCTCGATTGCCTGGCCTGGCCTCATCGCAGGCAAGCCAGCTCCCACATTTTGGACCGCGTACGCCGTTCAATGTGGGAGCTGGCTTGCCTGCGATGGGGCCCTCAACCCCACCCCATCCCCCAGGCCCTACCGCAAAAAGGCCATATCGTTATTCTCTAACGGTATTTAAATTTCAATTCTTATATCTATAAAGTCACTCTCCTGACTGCCAGGGAGTGATCACATGTCCACCGCCACAGCCGCCTTATCCACCGCCCAAACCTTCGACATCCTCCCATTCCCCGGCAGCGTAGGCGCCGAGATCATTGGCCTGGATCTGTCGCGCCCGGTCAACGACCAGGACTTCGCCCGCATCCACCGCGCGCACCTGGACCACCATGTGGTGGTGTTCCGCGACCAGCGCATCACCCCCGAGCAACAGATCGCCTTTAGCCGCCGCTTCGGCGTGTTGCAGATCCATGTGCTCAAACAGTTCCTGCTGGCCAACCACCCGGAAATCCTCATCGTTTCCAACATCATCGAAAACGGCCAGTCCATCGGCCTGGGCGACGCGGGCAAATTCTGGCACTCGGACCTGTCATACAAGGAACTGCCGAGCCTGGGCTCGATGCTCCACGCTCAGGAACTGCCGTCCGAAGGCGGCGACACGCTGTTTGCCGACATGCACAAAGCCTGGGACCAGTTGCCCGAGCATCTGCGCAAGGCCGTGGAAGGTCGCAGCGCAGCGCATTCGTACACCGCGCGCTACAGCGAAACCAAATTCGAAGGCAACTGGCGCCCGACCCTGACCCCCGAACAACTGGCCCAGGTCGCCGAAGTGGTGCACCCGGTAGTGCGTACTCACCCGGAAAACGGGCGCCAGGCGCTGTTCGTCAGCGAAGGCTTCACCACCCGTATCGTCGGCCTGCCCGAAGACGAAAGCCGCGACCTGCTGGCCCAACTCTTTGCCCACAGCATCCACCCGCACAACATCTACCGCCACAGCTGGCAGCCCCACGACCTGGTGTTCTGGGACAACCGCTCGCTGATCCACCTGGCCGCCGGTTGCCCCAGCCACCTGCGTCGCAAACTGTTTCGCACCACCATCCAGGGCGACGCCCCCTTCTGATTCGGAGCATGACCATGTCCAGGAAAACCCCCTTTGCACGATTGGCCGCGACCGTTGGCCTTGGCGTCAGCCTGTTGGCCGGCAGTTTGGTTGCTCCCGCCGTCGCCCAGGCCGAAGGCGAGATTCGCATTGCCGAGCAGTTCGGCATCGTTTACTTGCTGCTCAATGTGGTGCGCGACCAGAACCTGATCGAAAAATACGGCAAGCAGCAAGGTATCGACATCAAGGTCGACTGGACCCAATTGTCCGGTGGCGCGGCGGTCAATGACGCGCTGCTGTCTGGCTCCATCGACATTGCCGGCGCCGGTGTCGGCCCGCTGCTGACCATCTGGGACCGCACCCATGGCAAGCAGAACGTCAAGGCCGTGGCTTCCCTGGGCAACTTCCCTTACTACCTGGTCAGCAACAACCCCAAGGTCAAGACCATCGCCGACTTCACCGAAAAAGATCGCATCGCGGTACCGGCCGTGGGGGTTTCCGTGCAGTCGCGGTTCCTGCAATACGCGGCGGCCAAGCAATGGGGCGACAAGGAATTCAATCGCCTGGATAAATACACCATCGCCGTGCCGCACCCGGACGCCACGGCTGCGCTGATCGCCGGCGGTACGGAGCTGACCGGGCACTTCTCCAACCCGCCGTTCCAGGACCAGGCCCTGGCCAACCCGAACGTGCATGTGGTGCTCAACACCTATGACCTGTTGGGGCCGAACTCACCGACCGTGCTGTTCGCCACCGAGAAGTTTCGCAACGACAACCCGAAAACCTACAAGGCCTTTATCGACGCACTGACCGAGGCCGCGCAGTTTGCGCAGAACGACAAGGGCGCCGCTGCCGACACCTACATCCGCGTGACCAAGGCCAAGATCGACCGTGCCGCGCTGCTGAAAATTATCGACAACCCGCAATTCGAATTCAGCGTCACCCCGAAAAACACCTACCCGCTGGCCGAGTTCCTCTACCGCGTGGGCGCGATCAAGAACAAACCCGAGTCGTGGAAGGATTACTTCTTCCAGGATGCCAAGCCGCTGCAAGGGAGCTGAGATGAACGCACCCTTGCAAGGCCACACGGCCAGCAACCTGAACACCACTGAGGCGCTGCTCTCGGTGGATCACGTCAGCCTTGAATACCGCACGCCCGAACGGGTAGTGCGGGCCACCCACCAGGTCAGTTTCGAGATCGATCCGGCCGACCGTTTTGTACTGCTGGGGCCTTCGGGCTGCGGCAAGTCCACGCTGCTCAAGGCGGTAGCCGGTTTTATCAAACCCTGCGAAGGCGAAATTCGCCTGGTAGGGCAGAAGGTCGAGCAGCCGGGCCCGGATCGCATCGTGGTGTTCCAGGAGTTCGACCAGTTGCCGCCGTGGAAAACCGTCAAGCAGAACGTGATGTTCCCGCTGCTGGCGTCCAAGACCCTCAAGCGTCGCGAGGCCGAAGAACGGGCGTTGTATTACCTCGACAAGGTCGGCTTGAGCGCCTTTGCCGACGCCTATCCCCACACCCTGTCCGGTGGCATGAAGGCTCGCGTTGCGATTGCCCGGGCATTGGCCATGCAGCCGAAAATCCTGCTGATGGACGAACCGTTCGCCGCACTCGACGCCCTGACCCGGCGCAAGATGCAAGAGGAGTTGCTGCTGCTGTGGGAGGAGGTGCGTTTTACCTTGCTGTTCGTCACCCACTCCATCGAAGAGGCCTTGGTGGTGGGTAACCGCATCCTGCTGCTGTCGCCCCATCCAGGGCGTGTGCGCGCCGAAATCCACAGCCATCAATATGACCTGCACAGCCTTGGCGGTGTGGAGTTCCAGGCGTCGGCGCGGCGTATTCATCGCCTGTTGTTCGATGAAACGCCCGAGGCAGAAACCGAGTTGGATTTCGCCGATATCCGCATCGCTTATTGAAGGACTGTGCCCATGCGCCAGGAATATGAAATCACCCTGCAACCGCTGCCCGGCGTGCCCGTGGAGCGTGCCTTACCCCTGCGTCAGCGCCTGTGGCAACAAGGCTGGTTGCGCAAAGGCTTGATCCTGATCGTGCTGGCGCTCCTCTGGGAAGCAGCGGCGCGCTATCAGAACAACGACCTGCTGCTGCCCAGTTTCCTGCAGACCTTCCACGCCTTCTACGACGGCATTGCCAGTGGCGAGCTGTTGGGTAAGGTCAGTATCTCGCTGGTGGTGCTGCTCAAGGGCTACCTGATCGGGATTGTCCTGGCATTCGCCCTGACCACGTTGGCGGTTTCGACCCAGATGGGCCGTGACCTGCTGAGCACCCTGACCTCGATGTTCAACCCGCTGCCGGCGATTGCTCTGCTGCCATTGGCGTTGCTGTGGTTTGGCCTGGGGCAGAACAGCCTGATTTTTGTGTTGGTGCACTCGGTGCTGTGGGCCTTGGCACTCAACACTTACTCGGGATTCATGGGCGTGTCGGAAACCCTGCGCATGGCCGGTCGCAACTACGGCCTCAAGGGCATGCGCTTTGTGCTGTTTATCCTGATTCCGGCGGCGTTGCCGTCGATCCTCGCCGGGCTGAAGATTGGCTGGGCCTTTGCCTGGCGTACGCTGATCGCCGCCGAACTGGTGTTCGGCGCGACCAGCGGCAAGGGTGGCCTGGGCTGGTACATCTTCCAGAACCGCAACGAGCTGTACACCGACAAGGTCTTCGCGGGGCTGGCGGTGGTGATCCTTATCGGCCTGCTCGTAGAGAACCTGGTGTTCGACATCCTGGAGCGCGTCACCGTGAAGCGCTGGGGCATGCAGCGATAAACCCTTGCGGGGGCCTGGAGCCCCTCGCCACCGGGCAGTACCGGTAAAGCCTGCTACGATTGCGTGCGCTGTACTCCAAACCCATCATGAGTGCTTGGCATGCAATTACCGGATATGAACCTGTTGGGGGAGCCTACAGAATTCGGAAAAAATCGTACGCTAAGGTTTTCCGACCTGTCGTAACGGCCTGAATTTCCCGTCTTCCAGCTTGCGGCTCTGCCGCCAGACGTAATCGCCAGTCAGGTTGATGTGCTCCCATCCCAACGGCGATAGATACTGATACAGGTCGGTATTCACCGGTTTTCCGGCGTCAGCCAACCCCAGGGTGGCCCGTTCTAGGTAGACCGTGTTCCACAGCACAATGGCGGCGGTCACCAGGTTGAGGCCGCTGGCCCGGTAGCGCTGCTGTTCAAAGCTCCGATCCCTGATTTCACCGAGGCGGTTAAAGAACACTGCCCTGGCCAGCGCGTTGCGCGCCTCGCCCTTGTTCAGCCCAGCATGCACACGGCGGCGCAGCTCGACGCTTTGCAGCCAGTCCAGGATAAACAGCGTGCGCTCGATCCGGCCCAACTCCCGCAGGGCCACGGCCAAACCGTTCTGACGCGGATAGCTGCCCAGCTTGCGCAGCATCAACGAGGCAGTGACAGTGCCCTGTTTTATCGACGCGGCCAGGCGCAGAATCTCGTCCCAGTGAGCCCGCACGTGCTTGATGTTCAACGTACCTCCAATCATTGGCCGCAGTGTCGGGTAGTTCTGGACACTCTGGGGCACGTACAGCTTGGTCTCGCCTAGGTCGCGGATGCGCGGGGCAAAACGAAAGCCCAGCAGGTGCATTAGGGCGAAGACGTGATCGGTGAAGCCCGCAGTGTCGGTGTAGTGCTCCTCGATCCGCAGATCCGACTCGTGATACAGCAGTCCATCGAGTACATAGGTCGAATCCCGAACACCGACATTCACCACGCGGGTGCTAAACGGTGCGTACTGATCGGAAATGTGGGTATAGAACAGCCGCCCCGGTTCGTTGCCGTACTTCGGGTTGACGTGCCCGGTGCTTTCGCCTCGACCGCCTGCGCGAAAGCGCTGGCCATCGGACGATGAGGTGGTGCCGTCTCCCCAGTTAGCCGCAAAGGAATGGCTGAACTGGCTGTTGACCAGTTCGGCCAGTGCCGCCGCGTAGGTTTCGTCGCGGATGTACCAGGCTTGCAGCCAGGACAACTTTGCGTAGGTCATTCCCGGACTCGAATCGGCCATTTTGGTCAGTCCGATGTTGATGGCATCGCCAAGGATTGCAGACAACAGCAGCGTTCTATCCTTGGCCTGGGCACCATCCTTCAGATGGGTGAAGTGACGGGTGAATCCCGTCCATTCATCCACGTCCATCAGCAGCTCGGTGATTTTGATACGTGGCAGTAGCTGACTGGTCTTGTCGATCAGCGCCTGAGCGGTGTCCGGTACCGCCGCATCCAGCGGCGTAATCTTCAGCCCGGACTCGGTGAGGATGGCGTCGGGTAGTTCGTTGTCCTTGGCCAGCTTGGCGACGGTCGCCAGTTGCTGCTCCAGCAGCTGCAAGCGCTCCTCCAGGTACTGGTCGCTGTTGGGATTGATCGCCAATGGCAGCGCCTGTTCCTTCTTGAGCACGGCAAACTTCGCGGGTGGTAGCAGGTAATCTTCAAAGTCACGGAACTGCCGAGAGCCCTTGACCCAAATATCGCCGGAACGCAGCGCGTTTTTCAGTTCAGACAAGGCGCAGATTTCGTAAAAACGCCGGTCAATGCCTTCCGGCGTGATCACCAGCGGTTTCCATCGCGGCTTGATGAAGGCGGTCGGTGCATCCGATGGCACCTTGCGCAGGTTATCTGCGTTCATCTCACGCAGCTGCTGGATAGCATCCAGCACGCGTTGCGCTGCAGGTGCAGCCCGTAGCTCAAGCACCTCCAGAAAGGCTGGGGTGTAGCGGCGCAACGTGTTGAAGTTCTCGCTGACCAGGTGCAGGTGGTCGAACGCCTCGGGCCGGGCCAGCAGCTCGGCATCGGTCACGCTCTGGGCGAATTCGTCCCAGGGGATGACCGCCTCGATGGCGGCGAACGGATCGTCCCCCGACGCTTTGGCCTCCAGCAAGGCCTGGCCTATTTTCGAGTACAGGCGCACCTTGTCGTTGATCGCCTTGCCCTGTTTCTGGAACTGCTGCTGATGCTTGTTCTTGGCGCTACTGAACAGCTTGATCAGAATCCGGTCGTGCAGATCTACCAGTTCATCGGTCACCGTGGCGGTGCTTTCCAGCACCACGGCCGCCAAGGTCGCGTAGCGCCGTTCGCTCTCGAACTTGCCCAGATCCTGAGGCGTCATCTGCCCGCCTTCACGGGCCAGCTTCAGCAACCGGTTCTGGTGGATTAGCCGGTCGAGCCCTTCGGGCAAACCCACCAGCTGGAAGATCTTCAGCCGTTCGATGTGCTCCATTATGTGCCGCGAGTTCGGTTTTAGTGGAGACTGGCGTAGCCACGTTAACCAGGTGCTATTGCTGCCGGCCTTGAGGGTTAGCAGTTCGTCGAGCTTGTTCCGATGTTGCTGGCTCAGCGGCTCGATCAAGGCACGGTAAACCCTGCGGTTGGCTCGTGCCACGGCTTCAGAACAGGCCCGATCGATCACCGTCAATGTCGGTAAGATCCGCCGTTGTTGACGCAGACTCTCCAGGGCCTGCCCGGCCAGTAACAAGCTTTTGTCGGTTTGCTGGGCCAGGTTGGTCAACTCGCGTACCAGAGCGCGAAAGTCCGAAAGCCCGAACGGCAGCAATCCAAGGTAGGTGCGCAGCTCCTGGGCGTGTTCGCGGCGGGTGACATCGCGCTCGCCGTACTTCGGCCAGCTTTCAGGCGCCGCCTGAACCTGTCGGGCCACCCACTCAATGACCGGATCGGGCAGCACGCTGTCGCTGGCCAGCGCGTAACCGGGGTAGCGCAGCAGGCAGAGCTGCACCGCAAAGCCAAGGCGATTGGCATCACCCCGGCGCTGACGGATCAGCGACAGGTCGGACTCGTTGAAGGTGTAATAGCGGATCAGGTCGTCTTGGCTATCCGGCAGGGCAAGCAGGGTGTCGCGCTCAGTGGCCGAAAGGATCGAGCGACGGGGCATGTGTCAGTCATCCCTGCGAAGGTACTGGTAGAGGGTTTCCCTACTTATACCGAACTCACGGGCTAACTGGGCCTTCGCTTCGCCGGCAGCGGCGCGTTGCCTGACTATGATGGCCTGTTCATCGGACAGGGCCTTCTTGCGGCCCCGGTAAGCACCACGCTGTTTGGCCAGGGCAATGCCCTCGCGCTGTCGCTCGCGAATGAGGGCTCGCTCGAACTCCGCGAAAGCCCCCATTACCGACAGCATCAGGTTGGCCATGGGGGAGTCGTCACCAGTGAACACCAAGCCTTCCTTCAGAAACTCGATACGCACGCCGCGCTTGGTCAGCTTTTGCACCAGACGCCGCAGGTCGTCCAGGTTGCGGGCCAAGCGATCCATACTGTGCACCACAACGGTGTCACCCTCGCGGACAAAGCCGAGCATGGCCTCCAGTTGCGGACGCTGGGTATCCTTACCAGATGCCTTGTCGGTGAACAGCTTGCCTACCTGAGTCTGTTCTAGTTGGCGTTCCGGGTTCTGGTCGTAGCTGCTGACCCGGACATAACCGATACGTTGTCCCTGCAAGCTGCCTCCGTAGGCTTCGCTAATGCTTAATGATCAGAGGCAGCATTCGCTGCCTCTTACCCTGCTTGCAATACGGGTACTCTCAATGAGAGACGCTGATAGACCCTTTTTGTAAGTTGAATACCTGGGCCAGGTGTCCATCCAACTCACCTTGCATATCGCCGATGAAACAGATTTTTGAATTGGCCGGTGCACGTTTAAGCGTTGCTTTAACCTTGTTCCGAAGTGGTGTAGATCCGAGCTTCAGCTCCTGGAAAATCAGCGAGTCATTACGGCCCAGCGGAAGATTGGACAGTGCCTCAACAGCTGCCTGACCAACCAAAGTCATATGCGGTTCACCACCCTTTATCTCTCCACCCGCCCAGCAGCAGTAATATTTTTTTCGGTCGTACTCGACCTCAAAAACCATAAATTCCAGCGACTGTCCTGGGCGAGTCCCCATTTTTTCCTGCACCTGCAATAGAGTTCCAGCCTCAGGCTTGGCTCCGGCGACAAGTGTCGATTTGATCGATGGCATATTCATTCCTTTTTGATGTCAATGACGTTCAGCACGTCAATTGTGTCAGGCTGAAATCTATGATATTCGTTAGCAAGTGTCAATAAAATGTACTTTCAACTCTAACCTGACGCTGAGGGTCTTGGCAGCCTGACATCAGGTTAGGGTATAGCCCAACCTGACGGATCGATTGACAGCTCATTATTATTCACTATGATTAACCCTGAGTCGAGCTATGGCAAAGCCACTCAAAATAAATCACAAAGGATAGATGATGAGCCAATCCAGCCCTTTGACGCACCAGGATGCCAACCATCGCGATTCCGCATGGGAGCGTGCTGCCAACTACGAGAAGGAAGAGCGCCCCATCCACCCAGTTAGCAAAATTGTGATCAAGGGGGCGGTTGATGTTGTGTTCTTTCGCTCGTCATCAGCGCACCTGGTCGTGGCAGGGGAAAACGTGGAAGCCATTCGTAACATCAAGACCCGCTTCGAGGGTGACAAGCTGATCATCGAGCAGGAGGGCATTTCCATTAGCGGCTATGGGGGCAATATTCACGTTTCTGGTACCGGCAACATTTTCGTGGGCGGAACGATCAATGTCGGTGGACGCCACGGCGGCGTCACTATGCAGTCCAAGGGGCGAAGCATCGTTGGAATCGCATTGCCTGAAGCCCCCAGTATCCGCATCAAGGGCAGTGGCGACGTGACCCTGTACGACCTTCAGCAGACCGTCCTCGATCTAGGCATCCAAGGTTCGGGCGATATCACGGCCTTTGGTCGCGTGGGTCTTCTGGACGCCGAGATAGCCGGTTCGGGCGACGTGGACGCCAGCGAGCTGGTCGCTACGTCCGCCAAACTGTCGGTAGTCGGCTCCGGTGATATCGACGCCTATGTCAGCGACTCAGTGAAGGCACGCGTGGCGGGTTCCGGTGACATCGTGGTGCGCGGTAACCCGCCGACCCGCGACCATTCCGTTGCCGGCTCAGGCGACATCAAGTTCAAGAAGAAGTGACGCTCCATGAAGAATGACCAAGAACGAACCGAGCTGTTGCAGCAGATCGACAAGCTGTTGACGGCAGTGGATTCGATGCAAACCTGCCTCGAAGCGCCCGAGGCCACAAACGCCGATGGCAGCTTTGACATTGCTCGCACCAACTTGCGTATCACGGCCAACGAGGCCGCGCAGGTTGTCGAACGTCAGCGAGGCGCGCAGGAGCAGCGTGAAAAGTCTCGTCCAAAAGTAACGCTGGCCACGTCGTTACTTGCCGGCGCTGAAGCGTCTGAATGGCAGGCCAACAAGCTCAAAACTAATGGCGATGAGGCCGGTGCCCGCCAGGCCAGCGAACATGCCGTCACTCTGCGCCGGATGGCATCGGAAGCGGCGATTACTGAACGCCGGCAGAGCATGCACCTTGTACCTACCATTGATTAGGAGTAACCCCATCATGGCAACCACCGCGAAAACCCGATCCGTCACGGCTCACGTCCCTGTGCAACTGGCCGAAAAGGTCGATTTGATGGCTGAGCGCCTGGAACGCTCCAAGAACTGGATCGTCAAGCAGGCTCTGGCCGCCTGGATAGACCAGGAAGAAGAACGTAGTCGCCTGACCCGTGAGGCATTGGCCGATGTGGATGCTGGTCGCGTGATCGATCATCAAGCTGTCCAGGCCTGGGCTGAAAGCCTCAGCACTGACACTCCGTTGCCGGTACCGCGCTGATGGAGTTGAAGTGGACAAGCAAGGCGCTTTCCGACATTGCCCGGTTGTATGAGTTTCTGGCGTCGGTGAATCAGCCTGCCGCCGCACGAACAGTGCAGCAACTCACAGCCGCACCTTCCACGCTGCTGGCCAACCCGCGCATTGGCGAACGCCTGGAAGAATTCGATCCACGGGATGTGCGCCGAATTCAGATCGGCCATTACGAGATGCGTTACGAGATAGTGGATTCCACTATCTACCTACTGCGCCTGTGGCACACCCGCGAAGACCGATAGGTTTGGCTGGGCCAGGAACGGAATACATCAAACTGGCGAGCCTACGACTGATCAGAAAACCTTAGCGTACGATTTTTTCCGAATTCTGTAGGCTCCCCTAATCCAAGGCCAACCTCCTGTGCTAATTCGCCCAGTCTAGGGGACTATAGATCGCCAGTCATCAGTAGCTCTCTCAGTATGCTGAGATTTTTCCTGATTTCAACTTCTACCTTTCCAGAATAATCAAGTGCCTCAAGCGTATTCTTTGTTTGGTTCATTGCCTCTGCTATTATATCAATGGCAGTTTTTCTTGATGCTGCCATATTTTCTAGAGTCTGTTCCCCTGCATCTAGGCTCTGTACGTAAACCCAAGAAATACGATTTTCTGTAAAATACACCGTCATTAAAGCCAGGAGGCCAAGATGGCAAAGCGGTATGAACTCCCCGACGCAGCCTGGGATCTGGTTGCAGATATCTTCACCAAAAATCAGCGCACCGGGCGCCCTCGGGCCGATGATCGCCTGATGC
>NZ_JAAQWY010000045.1:0-20940 GCF_012985765.1 Pseudomonas sp. WS 5071
CCGTGATCGTCGCGTGCGGCGTGGCCGAACTGGAAGATGAAGCGCTGCAAACCTCGGCCATCATCGGCGGTGTTTTGGCCTCGGGTCAGCGTACCGGCCTGCAAGCCTTGCTCGACGGCAAAAGCCGTTTCAACGCCCAGCCGCGGCTGTTGATCGCGCCCGCACTTGGGCTGGTTGCCGCATCCAGATGGGCGTCGGCGCTGTACCGACAATCGCTGCACGGTTTCACCCCCCGCGCCTTCTGACAAGCGTCCCAACCCGCCAGTGGGCAAATAGCACTGCGCTACCTGGCTCGTCCTACTCGGCAAAGAAGTCTGCTGAACTGATCGAGTCGGCGCGAGGCCTTCTTGCGTCCCTGATGCCTGTCCACTAAACCCTGCAGGAACTTATCGAATGAAAAGGCCAAACCGGCTGTGCCTGGTGTTGGGCGACCAGCTCTCTTTCAATCTCGCGTCACTGCAGTGTCTCGACGCACAACGCGACACGGTACTGATGGTTGAGGTGATGGAGGAGGCCAGGCATGTCCCTCATCATCCGCAAAAAATCGTTCTGATCTTGAGTGCCATGCGCCACTTTGCTGCGGCCTTGCGTGAGCGCGGATTTAACGTGCAGTACGTTTCGCTCGTTGAGCCGGACAACAGTGGCTCCGTACCGGGCGAATTGGTGCGGTGGCAGGCGCTGCTGCAGCCAGATGAAATTCATATCACGGAGTGTGGTGATTGGCGCCTGGAGCAATCACTCAGGGCCTGCGGTCTAGCCATCCAGTGGCATTCCGATCGTCGTTTCCTCTGCACGCGTGATGAATTTGCGAACTGGGCGAAAGGGAAAAAACAGCTGCGCATGGAGTTCTTTTATCGAGAAATGCGCCGCAAAAGTGGGTTACTGCTCAATGGCGACGGCACCCCGGTCGGAGGCGCCTGGAATTTTGATGCGCAAAACCGAAAACCGTTACCCAAAGGGCTTAAGCCCCCGTTACCTACTCGTTTTACGCCCGATGCCATCACGCAGGAGGTACTGGCGTTGGTGGCGCAAAACTTCTCCAGTCACTATGGCTCACTGGACAAGTACGATTACCCTGTCACGCACGCCGAAGCCCAAGTCCTCTGGGCGTTCTTTCTTGATTGGGGCCTTGCGGCCTTTGGCGACTATCAAGATGCAATGGCCAGTGACGAGCCCTTTCTTTTTCATGCCCGTATCAGCGCTGCACTCAATATTGGCTTGCTGGATTTGCATCAGCTGTGCAGTGATGTGGCGTCTGCTTATTGGTCAGGCAGTATCCCGTTGAACGCTGCCGAAGGTTTCATTCGGCAACTGATCGGCTGGCGGGAATACGTCAGGGGGGTCTACTGGCTGAAGATGCCTGACTATGCCCATGCCAATAGGTTCGGCAATACCCGATCGCTTCCCGCCTTCTACTGGACAGGCGACACCAAGATGAACTGCATGCGTCAAGCCATCAACCAAAGCTTGCAGCATGCCTACGCGCACCATATTCAACGATTGATGGTGACCGGCAATTTCGCACTGTTGGCGGGAATTGCTCCGAGCCAAATTTGCGAGTGGTATCTGGCGATTTACATGGACGCCTTCGACTGGGTGGAACTCCCCAATACCCTTGGCATGGTCATGCATGCCGATGGCGGTTATCTGGGCTCCAAACCTTATTGCGCCAGCGGGCAATACATCAAGCGCATGTCGGATTATTGCCGTGGCTGTGATTACAAGGTGAGCGAAAGTACGAGTGAGGACGCGTGCCCATTCAACGCGCTTTATTGGCATTTTTTGATGCGCCACCGTGATCTTCTGCTCAGTAATCAACGCATGAGCATGATCTAAAAAAACCTCGCGCGTATGCCTGAGTCGAAGCAGGAGGCACTTTGGCTACGTGGCCAGGACTTGCTGGCTAAGCTGGAGGCAGGTGAGCCCCTTTAAAAAGACTGAATGCGCAGGCGTACTTACCTGTATTGCGCTCTGGATTTCGCACATGAGCGTTCATGTCGTTATAGAGCGCGTAGCACCAAACCGCTAACTGACTGATTTGTAAAGATTGTCTTGTATCAATATATTTCAATCGTTTTTGGGGTTAATAAAGACAAGATCCAGACTTTTATGAGGCCAAACGCATTAAGGCCGCATTTTTCACCAGATATGGTGGTGTATATGGTGAAAAGGACTACATGACACTTCTTATACTGCGCTCGGCGTCTGTCTACCTGCGCAGCACCTCCTATCTGACTGATTCGAGAACCTGCTCTGTCGGGGCGCTTTACCCGCAGAAGAGGGCGCTGGCAGCGTCTCCTGTGGCGTGCACCTAATAAGTCTAAGAATGAGAAAAGTGTAATGAATAAACAGTCCATCCAGATTGCTCTTGCTTACATGTCTGTGGTCATTGGCGGCGGCTTTGCTTCCGGACAGGAGGTGCTGCAGTTTTTTACCGGCTATGGGCTGATAGGCATCGCAGGCACGCTGGTGAGCGGCCTGATGTTTGCCTTTTTGGGTATGCAAATCGCCCGCATGAGCTCGAAGATGCAAGCCAATTCGCACAAAGAGGTTCTCTACAGCCTGTTCGGGGCACGTATTGGATGGGTCGTTGATGTGGTGTTGTCGTTCTTCTTGTATGGCGTCGGCGTGGTAATGCTGGCTGGCAGCGGCTCAATCTTCGCTCAGCAGTACGACATGCCACCTTTGTTTGGCGGCGTACTGATGACGCTCCTGGTGATCGCCACCCTGTGCATGAACGTCAAGCGCATCATTGATTTGATCAGCGCTGTCATGCCCTTTCTGCTGGCCATGGTGCTCATCATCACCACGTATTCGATTTTCAGCTACAACGCACCCGTAGAGACCCTCGACGCTGTCGCCCGTGAGAACAACGAAACGGTGTCCGGCAACTGGTTTGTCGGGGCCCTGTTGTATGCATCGTTCAACATCGCGGTAGGTTTCCCGATGCTGGCTGTGATCGGAGGCATGACTCGACAACCGAAGGCCGCGGCTGTGGGCGGCATACTCGGCGGTTTGGGATTGGGCGTGCTGATCCTGCTGTTGAACATCGGCCTGTTCGCCAATATCAACCAACTGCAGGGCATCGAAATGCCATCGCTGGCACTGGCCGGCCGCATTTCGCCGATTCTGTCGGTTGTGATGTCGCTGGCCCTGGTTTGCATGGTGTACAGCACGGCGGTAGGGATGTTCTTTGCGTTCAGCGCCCGTTTTGCAAAACCTGAAACGCGTCGTTTCAAGGTGACCAGCGCAGTGGCTGTGTGCGTGGGGCTGGCCTTGAGCCTGGGTGGCTTTAGCAAATTGGTCGGGACTGTTTACCCACTGCTGGGATACGTCGGCTTTGCCCTCATTCTCGCGATTGCGTTTAGCTGGGTACGTGGCCGCTCAAGCGCCAAGGCGCTTAAAGCTGAACTGGACGCGGCTTCATAACGGGCGCGGTCTCGCAACAGCCCTCCCTTGAAACCAGAACCCCGCCTTGTGCGGGGTTTTTTCATTCACGTTGCAGGGCAAAGCGCCGCTAGCGGGCGTCAAAAAAACCGTGTGCTACGCTCTTTTTCAGTTTGACTAACCCCTTTCTGGACTATGGAGTCGGCGATGAGAAACATTCTGTCAACGCTATCAATCGCACTTGTAGCACTCGTCCTTACCGCTTGCGTTAATGGCGGGGCGAATAACCCGGGGCCAAATGAGTATGAAATCCGCACCGGGGTCATTGAGCAAATTGAGCTTACGCAGGCACAGACTAACCATGACAGCGGGGTCGGCGCCATTTTGGGCGGGATTGCCGGGGCCGGGATAGGCAGCTTGATCGGTCATGGCACGGGGCGGGATGTGGCGATGGTGGCCGGTGCGCTGGCCGGGGCGGCGGGCGGCAACTACACCGAAAGACAGCGCTATGACCAACCGCGGCAAGTTCAGCAAATTATCGTACGGGTCAAAAGTGGTGTCCTGGTGTCGGTTACCCAGCCAATCAACCCTGTCCTTAAGCCGGGGATGCACGTGTATATCGAAGGCGCGGGCAGTGACGCGCGGGTGATTCCACAAAACTAACCCCTCAGGCATTGCCCGCAAGCGCTCGTTGACTTGGGGGCAATGGTTTTTCCTGTCGAGCAGTGCTTTTGATGAGGCTGTTTTCGACGGTTATTTTCCGTTTTTCCTACTAAGTGGCTGTTTTTTAATAAATTTGTGCGTTTGGGGGTTTCCAGATGTTACGAATGTTGGTAAATTTGCGCGCATTCCCGGACAGGTCATCCGATGGCCTGCAGTTCAAAGCCCTTTATGTGTTTTGCGCTGAGCACGCGGGAGTCGAGTGCCAAGCACTCATCGCAACAGATACAGGGGCGTCGCCAAGCGGTAAGGCAGCAGGTTTTGATCCTGCCATGCGTTGGTTCGAATCCAGCCGCCCCTGCCATTTCTTACAGTATTTCTCGTATACCGTTGCTGCGCATTCTGCGTAACCATCCTTTTGAATCTAAAACCCCGTCCTCACTTTGCGTGTTGTTTGCGAAGCGATTTTGCGTGTCCGGCACTTGTATCGAGCACAAAAGAGCAGGGGTTGGCGATTGCGCTACGCCAACCCCTGACTGCTTAAGGTTTGCTAAGCGGTGGCGTACGCGGCGGCACTTTGCGTCGTGAGCCGGTGGCTTCAAATGCGCTGGCCAGACGCAGCAAGGCTGAGTCATCGTAGGCGCGGCCAGCAAAGGTCAGCCCCACAGGCATGCCGATGTCGTGCATGACGCCCATCGGCACTGTGACGGTCGGGACGCCCAGATGGCGAATGGCCAAATTGCCATTGGCCACCCACACGCCGTTGCTCCAGGCGATATCCGCTGATTCGGGATTCACGTCGGCATCGGCCGGGCCGACATCAGCGACCGTCGGGAAGATCACCGCATCCAGCTTGCGTGCATCCATCCAGTCTTCGAGATCGATCTTTCGGGTTTGCTCCAGCCCGCGCAGGCCATCCGGCAAAGAGGCAATCTGATCCCAGGGGGTAATGCCACGCTTGGCCATTTTTACGTACTCATCCATACCGGCAGCGAGGTCGTCTTCACGGTTGGGCAGGGTGCCGGGGTCGTGGGGGAAAATGTTTGGCCCATCGACATCGGCCAGGCAGTTGAGTTTCGGATCGCCGTTGGCGCGCAGAAAATCATCGAATGCCCAAGCAGACAGTTCCCACAGCTCGTCGTGCATAAACGCTTTGGACACCAGCCCGCGGTTAAATACAGTGGGCGCACCCGGCCGGTCACCTTCGCAGTTGGAGACCAGCGGGAAGTCCACTTCAATCACATCAGCGCCTGCCGTTTCCAGTGCGTGGCGTGCCTGTTTCCACAGGTCCATTATTGAATCGCGCGTGATGATCTTTTGCCCGGTAGGGCCGCCGATTCCCGGGTTTTCCGAGGTGCCTGCTTCGGCGTCTGCATTGATGTACATGCGCGGCACGCCAAAGCGTTTACCGGCCAGGGCCTGTGGGGTAGCGGCCAGTTGCAGGTAGGCGTCGGGGCGCACCGAAGAGGCCCTTGGAATGGGCACCCAGGGTTGCAGGCGCCACAGGTCGCCGCGGGTCTCAGGGTCGTCCGCCACTACGATGTCGAGTACTTCAAGCAAGTCAGCCATGGTGCGCGCATAGGGGACAACCACGTCCATGGTCGGCGTCAGTGGCCAGTTGCCCCGCACCGAAATTACGCCCCGGGATGGGGTATACGCGCACAAGCCATTGTTGGAGGCAGGCCCGCGGCCGCTCGACCAGGTTTCTTCCGCAAGACCGAAGGCTGCGAAACTGGCAGCGGTAGCTGTGCCGGCGCCGTTGGATGAGCCGGAGGCAAACGGTGCGGTCAGGTAATCGGCGTTGTATGGGCTTTCGGCCCTGCCGTAGACGCCGCGTTGCATGCCGCCGTTAGCCATGGGTGGCATGTTGGTTTTGCCCAGGCAAATGGCTCCCGCCGCCCGCAGGCGTTCGATGGTGAAGGCATCGCGGTAGGCAATCAGGTCCTTGAACGCAGGGCTGCCGGAAGCTGCAGTCAGGCCCTTGACCAGATAACTGTCCTTGGCGGTATACGGAATGCCGTCCAGTGGGCCCAGGGTTTGGCCCTTGGCGCGACGCTCGTCTGAAGCCTGCGCCTGCGCGAGTGCCTGCGGGTTGCGGACCACCACGGCATTCAGTGCGGTGGGAGTGTCCGGACCGTCATAGGCGTCGATGCGCTGCAGGTAGGCTTCGACCAGCTCCACGGCGGTGGTATGGCCTGATTCCAGCGCGGCGCGCAAGTGGGCAATCGAGACTTCAGTCACTTCGATCATGCCGTCACCGCTTTTGCGATGAAGGCAAACAGGCGACGGCTGGCATCACTTCTGGGGCGGGGGGTAAAAGCGTCGTGTGTTTTAAAAGGGCAGGTCATATCAATTCTCATTGCACGGCTCACGCAGCAGGGCTGAACTAGTGGCCAGAGCTTAGCGAAATCCCGGGCGTTTAGGCCATCTCCGATGCACATTCTGGCGCCTGTCGTTCATTTCTCTGACATGCCGGACGGGAACCAGAATCCGGATACTCAGTCATAGCGATGTGCCATCTCGGCCATTTGCAAAGGAATTCATTGATGTTCAGTCCCCATAAAGCCTTGTTTGCTGTTTCCGTCCTGAGCGCGGCGCTGCTGATGCCGGTCAATGCGGCCTTTGCCGACAGTGAACCGACGCGTCTGGTCATGGGGCCGTTCAGTGCGGTGTACAACGACGACATTCTGGCGGGCGCAAGCGAGGCGGGCAGGACCTACACCGTGCGAAGTTCAGGTTTTACCGTCAATGATTTGCAGCAGATGCAAAAAAAACTGGATGACAACAACAAGGCCCTCAATGAGCTGCAGTCGCTCAAGCAAACCGTCAGCGAACAGGCGCGCCAGATTGAAGCGCTCAAACGCGACACGGGTTCGGCACACAACACGGGTGCCAGTGAACTGTCCCGGCTGACGCGCACCACACAAGACCAACAAAAAGCATTGGACAAACTCGCGCAGCAGGTTGAGGACCTCAAGCGCAGTGCCGGGTCTACTTCAAGTGCCAATGATCTGGCTGCGCTCAAGCGTGAGGTCAGCGACCAGCACCGCGAAATGGATGGGTTGAAACGTAACGTCGAGGACCTCAGTCGCAAGGTGAAATGAAGGCCAAAATCGGATCCATTGTCATAAGCAGCTGAAAAGATTCAGCTTATAGCCAATTGGAATAGCCTTACGGGTTTAATCTTATTAAAAACATGTGGTTATTTAATGACTTAGGTCAGTAAAGAATTGAAAAAAATCCTGCAAAATATCTTGTTACGAGTTGTAACGCTGCGGTAAGATTGCCCCGCGTTCACCTACCACGGTTTATGCATTTTTAAGGCCCAAGTTTCCATCAGCTACTTGGGCTTTTTTTTGAGCTGCTCATTTATTGGATCCAAAAATCAAGGGCGCCGTCCGGTCAGTGTTCGTCGCAAACACCTTCTGGCATGAATCACGGCGGGCCGCGTGCTATCGTTCCTCCCTTTTCCGAGGGGTAAACCGATGCGAATGCTGATTGGCGCTGTGAGCCTGGCCCTGCTGGCCGGTTGTGTTTCTTCTGCCATGAATGAAGCGCGCAATCAGAAGCCGGTGCGGGTGCTGGCTTCGAGCAAAGAAACGCCGCTGGTTGCACAGTGCATTCAGTTTGCGTGGCAGGACGAAGCCGTCTTCGGCGTTGATGCCAGTGGTTACCTGAACACCGGTAAAAACGGTGGCATGACGGTCTATACCCGTGGTGGTGAATCCTTTGCCGACCTGGTGCCTCAGGGCACCGGGACATCAGTGAGCTATTACGCTGCCAAACCGGATGACAGTGTGGCCATGCGCCGAATGGCAGCGATGGCGACGTGTCTGTAACCCGCTCCGCGCGGCACTGAGGCTGTTCGCGTGAGCGTGCAGCAGGGCTTTGTGCTGACCCGGCACTGGCGTGACACGCCGTCGGGAATTGAAGTCGAGTTCTGGCTGGCCACCGACCGCGGGCCACAACGCCTGCGTCTGCCGCTCCAGTCGTGCACCGCGTTCATCCCCGCCGAACAGTGCGAGCAGGCGCAAACGCTGTTGCAGGGTGAGCGCCATGTCGAGTTCCGCGCACTGGCGATGTGCGACTTTCATTCGCGTCCCGTGGTCGGGCTGTATTGCCGGCAGTATGGCCAGCTGACCGACATCGCCCAGCGTTTGCGGCGTGCCGGGCTTGACGTTTATGAGTCTGATATCCGTCCTCCCGAGCGCTACCTGATGGAGCGTTTCATCACCGCGCCTGTGAGCTTCAGCGCACGCGAGCAGCCGGACGGCTTGTGGATGGATGCGCAGATCAAACCCCATCCAGACTATCGACCTCGCTTGAAACTGGTGTCACTGGACATCGAGACCAGCGAACAGGGTGATTTGTATTCCATTGCCCTTGAAGGTTGCGGGCAGCGCCAGGTGTACATGCTGGGCAAGGCCACGGCAGTGGATACTCCGGTGGATTTCGACCTTGAGTTCTGCGCCACCTGTGCCGAACTCTTGCAACGCCTGAACCAGTGGTTTTTGCGCCACGACCCGGACGCAATCATTGGCTGGAACGTGGTGCAGTTCGACATGCGGGTGCTGCACGAACACGCGCGTCGCCTTGGCATTCCGTTGTTGCTGGGGCGCGACGGCAGCGAGATGCAATGGCGTGAACACGGCGCGCGCAACAATCACTTTTTTGCCAGCGCGGCCGGGCGCCTGATCATCGATGGCATCGAATCCCTGCGCTCTGCCACCTGGTCGTTCCCCTCGTTCAGTCTGGAGAACGTTGCGCAAACCTTGCTCGGGGAAGGCAAGGACATCAGCACCCCGTACCAGCGCATGGACGAGATCAACCGCATGTTCGTCGAGGACAAACCGGCGCTGGCGCGTTACAACCTCAAAGACTGCGAGTTGGTGACGCGGATCTTCGAGAAAACGCAGCTGCTGACTTTTTTGCTCGAGCGCGCGTCCGTCACCGGGCTGGAGGCAGATCGCAGTGGCGGCTCGGTGGCCGCGTTCTACCATTTGTACATGCCGTTGATGCACCGTCAGGGCTTTGTGGCGCCCAATCTGGGGGAGAACCCGCCCCAGGCAAGCCCCGGCGGGTTTGTCATGGAGTCGCAGCCGGGCTTGTACGAGTCGGTGTTGGTACTGGATTACAAAAGCCTGTATCCGTCGATTATTCGCACCTTTCTGATTGACCCGCTGGGGCTGGTTGAAGGCTTGCGCGATCCCGGCGATACAGCGTCGGTAGCGGGCTTTCGCGGCGCCCGTTTTTCCCGCACCCGGCATTGCTTGCCCGCGATCATCGAGCGTGTGGCCAATGGCCGCGAAGTGGCCAAACGCGAGAAGAACGCGCCCTTGTCTCAAGCCCTGAAAATCATCATGAACGCGTTTTACGGGGTGCTGGGTTCTAGCGGTTGCCGTTTTTTCGACACGCGGCTGGCGTCGTCCATCACCCTGCGCGGGCACGACATCATGCTCAAAACCCGTGCGCTGATTGAGGCCAAGGGTTACAGCGTGATCTACGGCGACACCGACTCTACTTTCGTCTGGCTGCGCAGTGAGCACAGCGAAGCCGACGCCAGCCGCATTGGCCGCGAGCTGGTGCAGCACGTCAATCAATGGTGGCAAGACCATGTCCGCGAGGAATACGGGCTGAGCAGCGCCCTCGAATTGCAATACGAAACCCATTACCGACGCTTCCTGATGCCGACCATCCGTGGGGCCGAGGAAGGCAGCAAAAAGCGTTATGCCGGGATGGTGGAGCGGGCCGACGGCCAGTTCGAGATGGTCTACAAAGGGCTTGAAACGGTGCGCAGCGACTGGTCGCCGTTGGCGCAACAGTTCCAGCAGGCGTTGTATGAACGCATCTTCAAACGTCAGCCGTATCAGGATTACGTGCGTGATTTCGTGCGCAGAACGCTGGCCGGTGAACAGGACGCCTTGTTGATCTACCGCAAGCGTCTGCGCCGGCCGCTCAGCGACTACGAGCGCAATGTGCCGCCCCATGTGCGCGCTGCACGGCTGGCCGATGAATACAACGATCAACAGGGTCGGCCCCGCCAATACCAGCGCGGCGGCACGATCAGCTACATCATCACCTTGGCCGGGCCGCAGCCGTTGGAGAACCTGACCGCCGCGGTGGATTACGATCACTACCTGACGCGTCAGCTACAGCCCGTGGCCGATGCGATTCTGGTGTTCGTCGATGACGACTTCAGCGCGTTGGTGGGCGGGCAGATGGGGTTGTTTTAAGCCTTGCCCGACGCTTCAGCCAGGGCTTTGGACTTGGCGCGGTCCTTGGCGGCCTTGGCTTCGACAGCCAGGCACTCCATGCAGAACTGCTCGGCGTAGGTCATGAAAATGTCGGTGGTTTCATTTTTGATCGTGCGCGAACCGGCGAGGATGTAGCGCATACGCTTTTCGGTCACGCCAATGCGCGAGGCAATCCAGGCCGGGGTCTGGCCGATGCGGTCGACCAGTTTGTTGGCGTATTCGGTGTCGGGGTTGTAGCGGTCAGCATTGGGGTACATGAGGGTTCCGTGTGGGCAGGATGCGAAGCAGGGCGGCAGGGTACTCCTTTTTCAGAGGGCTGGCCCGGCAAATCCGATGCGGGACACGAAACGCCCGGCACCCATATATGAACTAGAGTTCTTCCCACTCATTGACAGACACGAGAGGGATTTTCATGACCGCACTGGACGTTTTCTGGGTCGGGTTGGGAGGCGGGCTGGGTTCACTGCTGCGCTGGTGGATCGGTTTACGGGTTGGCCAACTGTACAAGGGGCCGTTGCCTCTAGGCACGTTCATCATCAACGTCAGCGGCGCGTTTGTGATCGGCTACCTGAGCATTCTGTTCAGTGTCGACTGGCGGGACCGTTACGGTGACTTTCTGAACGCTGCCGTGCTCACCGGCATTCTGGGCGGCTACACCACCTTCAGCAGCATGCAACTGGATGCCTCGAAACTGGCCACGGCCAAAGACCGCGCCTGGGCGGCCGGTTATTTGATCGTATCGGTAGTGTTGGGTTTGGCGGCTGCCGCGTTTGGCGCCTGGCTGGCGCGTTAATCAGGAGCAGGAACCATGTTGAATCTGATCATTTTGATTTTTGTCGGCGGCGCGTTTGGCGCCATGTGCCGGGAGTTCGTCATGCTGTCAGTGCCACGCCTGGCTGACGGGTTTCCCATGGACATTTTTGTGGCCAATATCGTGGCTGCGTTTTTGCTTGGCGTGGCGACGTCACTGTTCAAAAGCAATCGCATCAATCAATACGTACACGTGATGATCGGGACCGGGATCATGGGCGGGCTTTCAACCTTTTCCAGCTTTGTGTTCGGCGCGGTTGAAATGATGAAAGACCCGGCCGGGGTCTTTGTGTCCATTTGCTACTTGGTGGCGAGCCTGGTGATTGGCTTTGCGGCAGTTGAACTGGGGTTGATCGCCGGGGCCAAACTGCCTGCGCAACCGACAAGTGATACGCAAGCCTGAGTTAGCAACAGCAGGCGCGCAGTCAAACGCGCCTGCTCTGGCCGGCGACGCCTCAGCCCAGCGACATACGCTTGCCAAAAAACATTTCAGTGATCAGGTCATTGTTGATGGCATCCCCTTGCAGGGTGCGCACCAGCAGTTCACTGCCCAGTAACGGCAATGACAGCACCATGGTCGGGTTGACGCGTTTGACCTTGGCCAGGTTCCGGGTTTCATTGACCAGTGCAATGACTTGCGTGTCATCGCCCGCCACTTCCTTGGCGGCCAGAATCACGAATACGTTATCGGCGTCGTTTTCGGACAGCGCCACGATGTATTTGGCTTCGTTGGCACCGGCCAGCTTCAGGGTCGAGGTAGCCGAGGGGTCGCCCTCAATGATGTCGGCTTTTTCCGGCAGGTCGTGCTGGCTGCCCGGCGCACACACCACGGTCACGTGTTCGCCGCGATCAGTCAGGCCTTTGTAGACGTTTTGTGCCAGTGAACCCGTGCCTACCAGAATGTAGTGATTTTTACGCGCCATGTGAGTAATCCTGCCTTTAACAATGCGTTGGATGTTGTTGCTGATCAGCGGACCGGCAATGGACGCCACCGAGATCGCGAAGATGGTGATGCCCAGAATGATCACTGTCAGGGTGAACATGCGGGCGTCGGTGGTGTGCGGAACAATGTCGCCAAAGCCCACGGTGGACATCACCACAATGGCGAAGTAGAACGCGGTCGGCAGGTCGGTAACCTGTGGCGCGAATTGTTCGCCCATGTAAAGCGTGCCGAGCATGCTGTAGACGATCAGCGAGGCGATACTGACCACGGCGAAAAAGCTGCCGGTCGCGAGGCTGTAGTGATCGAAGCGCCGCCAGAAATAAATCAGCACGGCGATGTTGAACAATGAGAACAGCGTGACCCCGTCGGGGTTTTTAAGGATGAATATGTCGACACTGACCGTGGCCACCAGCAGCAGCAGCGAGAAGAACCAACTGATGCGCGACTTGATCACCAGGCCGATGGACATCAGCAGCAACACCAGCCCCACCACGAACCCCGGAATTTCCAGCAGCGCCAGAAAACTCAAAGCCTCCTTCCAGGTATCAAAGGTGCCGGAAGCGGCATTGGAGTGCGCCACCCCCCGTTGCAAGACCGGCAAAAACAAGAGAAAGCCATTGATGGCCACCAGCAGGGCGACCCCGTAGGCAAATGAGAATCGGGCTTTTACGTCCTCTTTTAAAGTCATGATTGCTACGACGCCTCAGTGAAAGAGTGGATGGAGTGTCGGTCAGCGTGTAACGCGCACGTCCTTTTGCTGAGTCTGTTCATCAGGCATTGGCTCCTAAATGGTCATAACCGCGCAGGTAGTAATTCAAGGCTGAGACCAGCCAGCACAACACGAACATGCCGATGATCCAGTAACCGATTTCGCCGAAGTTGTCGCTGATGGCGTTGATCGGGGTCCAGATACCACCGGTGAGTTCCAGTTTGTCGGCAATCAGCCCGAGGGCTTCAACTCCGCCGATAAACAAGGCCACCACCACCGAGGCTGCGGTGATGGTGATGTTGTAGTAAAGCTTGCGCACGGGTTTGGAAAACGCCCAGCCGTAGGCGCCGATCATCACGAAATTGTCCAGCGAATCCACCAGCGCCATGCCCACTGCGAACAGCACCGGGAAGACCATGATCGACCACAGGTTGATGCCATGGGAAGCACTGGTGGCACTGATGCCCAGCAGGCCGATTTCAGTGGCGGTGTCGAACCCCAGGCCAAAGAGAAACCCCACGGGGTACATGTGCCAGCTCTTGTTGACCAGGTTAAATACCCGTCGAAACACCCGTGCCATCAAGCCGCCGCTGTTGCTGACCAACCCGTCGAGTTCTTCCGGGGCCAAGGTTTTACCGGCTTTGACCTGCCTGAACTTCTTGTACACCGAGATCAGGATCACCAGGTTCAGCACACCGAACAGCAGCAGAAACAGGGCCGAAACCAGCGTGCCGATCAGCCCGCCGGTTTCGTGGAACCACACCATGTCGTCTTTGAACGCCATGGCTGTGGCGGCGATAGCCAGCGATGCCAGAACCACGATGGTGGAATGCCCGAGGGAGAAATAAGTGCCCACGGCAATCGGGGTTTTGCCTTGCTGCATGAGTTTGCGAGTGACGTTGTCGATGGCCGCAATGTGGTCAGCATCGACCGCATGGCGCAGGCCAAAGCTGTAGGCCAGTAGCGCAGTGCCCATCAGCACCGGGTTGGTGCCGAATTCACTGAAGGCCCAGAGCCATGCCAATGCATTGGCGACAATCAAGCCGGTCAGCAAATAGATCGCGTTGCGCCGGGTGTTTGAGGGAGCGGCTGCGGCCAGAGGTTGAGCGATGGCTGTCATATAAAGGCTCCGCTAAAAGTGAACGCTACTGGCGGTGGGCGGGCATGACGTCTTTGTTGAGCACCAAAAATAACCAGGAAGCCAACACAAACGGCATGGTCAGGGTCGGTATGCCCACCGGGGTCAGCAGGGTATTCAAAGCCCCTTGCACAAAGACAGTGAAGATCACCCCGATCAGGGTGTAGATCAGCACTCGCCAGCTGGGAGTGTTGAAGGTCGAGCCCAGCGCGATGGCAGTCAGCACGGCGCTGAACGCGTACATGCCATTGTTGATGCTGGCATGCTCGGCTTGCAGCACCGTGGCCGTCAGCACCGCCAGCAGTGATCCGCACACGGCAAACACCGCAGCCCAGACTGAAGACACTGCCAATCCTGCGATAAACAGCACGCTGCCGATCAGGGTGCTGATCAGGAACACTTCGGAAATCCCGTTGAACAGCCCGTCAATCAGGTGAATGCCATCGAACAGGTTGCTGTTGTGGGCGACCAGGTCGTGGGGCAGGTTGGGGACCGGTAGCGCCGTGTTGGTCAGGCCGCCGAAGGCATAGCTGGCCAGCAGGATCGTCCAGGTCACCAAAACAAACGGGGCGGTCAGGGCGGCGACTTTCCAGGTCTTGAGAATATCGGCGATGCAGAGCATGACGATCACTGACACCACGCTGCCGAGGATGATGCACAGCCACAGCACCGGTGTGACGTCCAGGAAGGTCGGCAACGCCGCGCCTACCAGGCAACCGTTGTAGCCGTACAACCCGGCTTTCCACGACGTGCGGTCTTGGAGGTTAAGCCCAGCGAGCGTCGCCACCGCCGTACCCAGTACGCAGCCCCAGGCCACGGCCGGGATTCCTTCGGCATAGGCGCCCACAAAGATCGCGGCGAAGAATAGCAACCCGGTCAACGGGTTGTTCTGAAACATGACTTGAGCACAGCCGCGCAGGGTGACGTCGATAAACTCAATCACCACATTGCCGTTTGCCAGCTGTGTCCACTTGGATCCGGGCGCTTTGGCAACATCCATAGAGGTTTCTCCGTTCGGGCTGCAAAGGAATTGCAATCACCGGGGCCGCAGCCGGTCCCGGTCACTACTGCGCAGTGTGAATTGCTTAACGCCAGAGAAACTGCGGCCCTAACGTGACCCCCAGAATCTCCTCACGGGCGATTTTCCAGAACTCGCGAATCTGTGCCTTGACCTGACCGCTGTCATTGCCCAACACCTTGAAGATCAGCCCGCAGTTATTCGGCAGGCGGGTCACGCCGCTGGCCAGCCCTGCCTTGATGTCGAACAGGGCAGGCACGCGCTCGACAATCCGGTCGTGATGCACTTGGGGTGTGAGCAGCACCACGTTGCCGAACACATCGAAGGTCTGCATCACGCCAATCGCGTCGAGGCTTTCCTTCTTTGGCTCCAGCACGTATTTCTCGACAAACAACTCCCGGCCCTCAAGGTTTTCGGCGCAGACCCGCGACGAATACACGTCAAAACCGAAACGCTCATCCACATGGTGGTATTTGCGCCCGGACATGAGGATCTCGCTGTAAATCGCCGTGGCGGTGGGATGGATCTTGATTCGGGTGTCGGTGATAAACCGCGCATCGCGGTGCGGGATCAGCGGGTCGGGCATGAACTCCAGATAGCCGTCCTCTTCGACCCGAAACTGCTGGATCTGCGAGGCATAGTTGGCATTCATTGAATGCACTTTGGTGGCCGACTGGGTAGTAACGTGCCCGGATGCGCCCACCCCCACATGGACGTCAGTGGCCAAGCGGTCGCCTTGCAGCACACAGCCGGAGGTCGAAATCATCGTCACGCAGGGCAGACCGGGCATTTCTTCGTCCCAGTACAAGGCCCGCTGCACCAGTGACGGCACGCGTCGCTCCACGTCCGCCAATATGCTGCGATCCCCACGCCGCTCAAACCCCAGGCGCAAATAACCGCTCTTGCCGACCGCGCCGCTGTGCATCTGCGGCGGTTCGTTTTGATACTCCGCCAGCTCCGGCGCGTCCTGACCCAATGCATGAGCGCGAAGCCGTGAAGGGGTGTTCACGATGTTCAGGCTCTGAGCTGTCATGCAGTGACCTCGCGGGCAGCAGGTTTTTGGGCGAACAGGAACATGTGTTCAATCATGTCCACCAGTTCTTCAATGCCTTGGCCGGTCTTGCAGTTAGTGAGGATGTACGGGCGGTTGCCGCGCACCACTTTGGTGTCGCTTTCCATTACGTCGAGGCTGGCACCCACGTACGGCGCAAGGTCGATTTTGTTGATGATCAGAATGTCGGCCTGCACCAGCCCCGGGCCATTTTTGCGCGGGATTTTCTCGCCTTCGGCCACGTCGATCACATAAATGTAGAAGTCGGCCAGTGCCGGGCTGAAGGTCAGTGTCAGGTTGTCGCCGCCGCTTTCAATCATGATCAGGTCGCTGTCGGGGAATTTCTCTTCCATTTCCTCCACGGCGGCAATGTTCATGCTCGGGTCTTCGCGCACCGCGGTGTGCGGGCAGGCGCCCGTTTCAACGCCGAGAATCTTGTCTTCGTCGAGGATGCCCTTGAGCGTGCGTTTAACCTGCTTGGCGTCTTCGGTGGTGACGATGTCATTGGTGATGATCAACGGTTTGTAACCGCGCTTGATCAGGATCGGGGTGATCACTTCAATAATTGCGGTTTTACCCGAGCCGACCGGGCCGCCAATACCAATACGCGTAATCTTTTTCACAGGCCTTGCTCCTAAAACAGTCTTGCAAACAGGTGCAGCGCGGGCTGGGGCCAGCGCTGTGCATCGGGTCAGTTCATAAACAGCCGCACATGGGCTTTGACGTGGACCGCAGCCAACACGTCGACAATCGGCACATAGGAGGCCATCTGCTCGATATCGCCGATTTCAGCGATGTCACAGAACGCTTCGATGTCGTGGTTGAGTTCAAACAGGATGTGCTGGGTGTCCAGGTGCGTGACACGCATCAGGCGCATGGCGGCGCTGAGGATAGTCATCGCCACCCCGTACTGGTGCATCACCACCACCTCGCGGGCGCCGATGCCCTGGGTCGACATCACGACTGCCTGGGTCACGGGGTAGGTGCCTGCGGCGTTACCGGCCTTGATCTGTTCCAGCCACCAGCGCACCAGCGGGGTCTCCACCACATGGATCGACATTTCCGCGAGTTTTTTGCCCATGCGCGTTGCCATCAAGCGGCTTTCTTCGTTGAGCTTGCGGTTATTGACCGCCCAGTCCGCACGCAAAATGCCCTCACGGTCATCGGCCAAGGCCGCGCGGTGGGCCGCAACCACACCCATACCGTCGCAACTGGCGGCCTGCTTGAGCGCCGTCAGCACAAAACCTTTGAGCGTTGCCACATCGTGAACGATGCCGGTCTGAATCGCGGACTCGACCCCGTTGGAGAACGTGAATGCACCGACCGGTAACACCGAGTCGCCAAACTGCATGATGCGTATGAGATCTGCTGCCTTCATGGTCACGCCTTCTGCAAGTTTCAGTGCTTGTGGTCGTGGTGCGTATGGCCATGGTCGTGGCTGTGACTATGGCTGATGCCGTCGCCATGGCTGTGCACGCCGTGAATCTTCAGCGCCGCTGCATCCAGCTTGTCCTGAGGGCTGGCGACGTGAACGTGGGTGTCGGTTTCTTCGGCACCGCCAAACAACAGGCGTGCTTCAGAGCTGGTGAGGAGGGGCAGGATCTCGGCGCCGCCAATGAAGGCGTAGGGCAAGTGCTCAAAACCGTGGGTGCGCATCACCGAGTCCATCATCTTGGTTTCCACCGTGAGCGGGATGTACACCTCGTTGTGCTTGGTCACGGCCTTCCAGTGCTGGTTGCCCAGTGCGTGGCCGAGTTCGAAACTGGTCTTGATCAACACGTCGAGGGGCTGTTTTTTCAGCTCCTTGAGGTCGATCACCATGACGTCGCGCAGGTTCAGTTGCACCACCACGGCCGTTTTGCTGGCTTCGTCCCACATCAGCACGTCGCCGTCGGCCAGCACCACGTTGCGCTCCAGTGAAATGCCCAGGTCACGTCCGCCGAGGCTGGCACGTCGGCAGCGGCTTTTCTGCGCTTCACGCTGATCCAGCACCAGCAGGTCAATGTGGGCGCCTTCGAGTTTGTGCTGCCAGGCCGGGTCTTTCTTGGCATTGCCCAGAATGTGTTCGATCAAAATCACGTCGCAAACTCCTTCCTTGATGCCCGGCCATCCACACCCTTGGTGCCGGCCGGGCGTTCTGCCTTAGCCGAAGAAATACCGCTGGTTCATGGTGGCTACATCGATCGGCTTGCAGGTGGCGTGCACGCCGTCCACTTTCACCTCGAAGGTTTCAGGGTTGACTTCGATTTTTGGCGTCTGGTCATTGCGCACCAAATCTTTCTTGGAAATGGTGCGGCAGTTGCGCACGGCCATGACTTGACGATCCAGCCCGGCCTTTTCCTTGACCCCGTCTTCCAGCGCGGCCTGTGACACGAAGGTCACGCAGGTGTCCTGCATGGTTTTGCCGAAGGCCCCGAACATCGGACGGTAGTACACCGGCTGCGGGGTCGGCAGGGAGGCGTTAGGGTCACCCATGGCAGCCCAATTGATCATGCCGCCCTTGATCACCAGTTTCGGCTTGGCCCCGAAGAAGCGCGGGTCCCACAGCACCAGGTCGGCCATCTTGCCCACTTCGACAGAGCCGATGACATGGCTCACACCCTGGGCAATGGCCGGATTGATGGTGATTTTGGCCACGTAACGCAGCACGCGGAAGTTGTCGTTACCGTCGCTGTCTTCCGGCAGCTTGCCACGTGAAACTTTCATCGCGTGGGCGGTTTGCATCACCCGCAGCCAGTTTTCACCGACCCGGCCCATGGCCTGGGAGTCACTGGAAAACATAGAGATCACGCCCATGTCTTGCAGCACGTTTTCGGCGGCGATGGTTTCCGGGCGCACCCGGCTTTCGGCAAACGACACGTCGGCCGGAACGTTGGGGTTGAGGTTGTGACAGACCATGATCATGTCGAACAACTCGGCCTGGCTGTTGACACCGTAGGGCAGGGTGGGGTTGGTCGAGCTGGGCAATACGTTGAGCTGGCTGGCCACTTTAATGATGTCGGGGGCGTGACCGCCGCCTGCGCCTTCGGTGTGGAAAGTGTGGATGGTGCGCCCTTCGAAGGCATCGATGGTGTCCTCGACATAGCCGCATTCATTGAGGCTGTCGGTGTGCACCGAAACCTGAATGTCCATTTCATCGGCGGTACGCAGGGCATGGCGCAGGGCGTTGGAGGTAGCGCCCCAGTCTTCGTGGACTTTGAGCCCGGCCACACCGGCAATGATTTGTTCCGCCAACGGGTCGCGGGAAAAGGAGTTGCCCTTGCCCAGCAGGCCGACGTTGATCGGTAAGCCTTCGAGCGAGCGCAGCATCTGCCGGATGTTCCACGGGCCCGGCGTCACAGTGGTGCCGTTGGTGCCGTCGGTAGGGCCGATACCGCCGCCGAAGAATGTGGTGATGCCGTTGGACAGGCCGTGGTAAGCCTGTTGTGGCGAGATCAAGTGAATGTGGGTGTCGATCCCGGCAGCGGTCAGGATCAGGTGCTCGCCGGAAATAGCATCCGTGCTCACGCCCACCACCATGTTATTGGTCACACCGCTCATGGTGCCGGGGTTACCGCTTTTACCGATCCCGCAGATTTTGCCGTCGCGAATTCCCACGTCGGCTTTGATCACACCCTGAATGGCGTCAATGATGGTGACGTTGGTGATGACCAGGTCGAGCACACCGTTATCGCGGGTCAGGTTGTTATTGGCGCCCATGCCGTCGCGCAGCGATTTGCCGCCGCCGTACACGGCCTCCTCGCCATAGCCGCGCAGGTCCTTTTCAATTTCTACAAACAGGTCAGTGTCGCCCAGGCGGATCTTGTCGCCCGTGGTCGGGCCGAACAGCCCGGCATATTCTTTGCGTGAAATAGTTGGCATCGGTGGCTCCTTCCTTCATGCGGCGCATTCGTCAATGACGCAACGGCGCGCTGGCAAAGTGTGAAATGCGGCGCTTAGTTGGATGGTTTGGAAAACTTGAAGCCGCGATCGGCTGCGCGCTTGATGGCTTGCAGTTTTTCCGGGCGTTCATGGCCGCTGACCGTACTGTCGGGGGCCCAGCCGTCCACCAGGTTGTTGAAACCGTACAAGGTCTGTTTGCCGCCGTACGGGATCAACGGCACTTCAATTTCATCCCCCGGCTCGAAACGAATGGCCGTGGTGGCCGTGATGTTCAGGCGCTTGCCGAAGGCCGCAGCGCGGTCAAATTCCAGGGCGCGGTTAACTTCGAAAAAGTGAAAGTGCGAGCCGACTTGAATCGGGCGGTCGCCGGTGTTGCGTACTTTGACCTTGGTTACTGCACGGTCTTCGTTGAACGTGATCGGCGTGCTGGCGTAGATGCAGCCGCCCAGTGGAACGTTGCTTTCATTGCCGGTGGAGACCCCGCCTGGGTTTTTGGCGTGGGGGATATGGTGGTCAGGATGGGTGTCCTGATGCGGTGATTGTGCAGGTTGGGGTGACGCGGGCTTTTTGGTGCTCATGACGGAATCCTCAAACGTGTGTGTTTGGCGTTAACCGGCTTGACTGCGCGCCGTTATTTGATCGGGTCGTGGACCGTGACCAGACGGCTGCCATCGGTAAAAATCGCTTCCACCTGAACGTTCGGGATCAGGTCACTGACACCTTCCATGACGTCATCTTTGGTCAGTACTTTTCCCGCTTCGGTCATCACGTCTTCAACTGACTTGCCATCGCGAGCACCTTCAAGCGCCGTGACAGTAATAATTGAAACGGCCTCCGGAAAGTTCAACTTCAAACCACGAGCCTTGCGCCGCAGTGCCACGTCCGACAAGGTGTAAATCATTAACTTATCGATTTCTCTCGGGGTGAGCTGCATAAGCCCTCCTAATTACAGTGCGCTTAAGGATGCTCCGATCAACTTGTCGTGCAGCCGCGGCAAGTTGCAATTTTCCAGGCACCTACAGCGTCATTGGACGAAAAGTGACCGAAAAATCATGTACGGAGAGCTTTTTCGACCGGTTCTCCGTGTT
>NZ_JAAQWY010000046.1:0-19195 GCF_012985765.1 Pseudomonas sp. WS 5071
CATTGGGAAACGGAATGGGAAAACGGGTGGTGTTGATGGTGGAGCCGGTAAGCGATACAGCCGCACTCCACTGGACGATCCAGCCGTTTAGCCAACTCGGAAAGATGATGTAGCCAGTTCGTCCAATGACCATCTGAAACCCCCAGCGCAGCTTTTTTGGGGTGACGATGGTGGTGTTGTCAGTGCCAGCATTCACCTGCACCTGAGTCGCCAGACCCGCCGTACCCAGCGCACTTTCGGTGGCTTGCACCACCTTTTTTGCAATGGCCTGAAAGACCCGCAACGCGCTCATCGGCTTGTTGGTGTCAGCCCCCGTTTCAGCCTCGCTCTGGCTGGCAAATGCAACGCCATAGCCTGCCAGTGAATTGGGCGTACCTGTCAGCGATGAAAACATGATGCCGGTCAGGCCCGATCCAACACCTGTGATGGGTCCGGCGATTTCCACGCCATCAGCGGAAACCCGCACACCATTTCCATTGACCCAAGGCGTTGGACCCAACGCCATGAACGCCCGCGTTACACGGTCGTAACTTCCGAGAAAGCCTACCCCGGCCTTCTCTCCCCCAAACTGCCCGGCGATGACACCTGCAGCCCATGACGCACCCTCCACCGTGCGAATGTAGAGGCTTTTGGCATCGGTCAGGTTGATCGCGCCCGTCAGTGTTCCGCCCGAAAGGGGCAAGGCATCGGTGATACCGTAATCTTTCAAGGTGGTTGGATTGCTACCTGCAACCACGATCCCGCGAACGTCGATCTCTACCTTGGTATAAGTGCCCGCCTTACGGGTGGGGGGCAGTACGTTGGTGAACCAGTTGTCCACGTACTCGCGAGTCGCCAGAACCACCGAGGGGTCAATCTTCAGCTCGATGTTTGACGTGCTGCTGACGATCAAATTAAGCCGAATGATTTGCGTGCGCCCCGATCCTTGAGTCAGCAACGGCTTGAAGGTGGGGGCACAGTTGGCAATGGCCACCAAGTCGCCTGCTGCGTCATACAGGCCGATTTCCCGAACCCACCAGCCGCCTACGTTTTCCGGAATAATCTGTTCGGCAATGATGACGCTGGCATTTTTGGGATCGACCTTGACCTGATTCAGGGGCGCACGGCGCCGCTCATTAATGAGCTTGGTTTGTAGCCTGTCGGGCATCGGATCAGTGCCCTTGGCATCTCCTACACCCATTTGGGCGAAGGTCCACGGCACGCCCAAGGCTGCGGCATTGGCTTGTTTTGCCTCGCCAACGGCAGTGAGGATGGCAAAAAACTGGCTGTTTTGGTCGGTCATGAATAAATGTCCATCGTATCTATATGGTGTTCGCGGCCGCCAAACGGCAAGTAACCACTGACGTCAATGTCGCGCTGGGTCGGCGGGTACACGCTGAGTTCGTCGCCCTCATACACACTTGCGCCGATAAAGACCGTGCCGCTGGTTTCCAAGCTAATGGCCAAGCCGCTCATGTGTCGGCTGACAGGCCGGGCATCGTCGATCAGCGCTGTCAGCTCTTGGTACATTTCCTCGGTAATGCCGGTTTCCAGCACCCCGACCTTGAGTACGAACGTCCCGGGCACGCCGAGCGGCAAGGTCTGCCACCACTCGATCACTTCCAGCAAATAGCCCAGCGGCTCAACCACACGACGCAGGGAGCCGATGGTGCCCTTGTAGGCATGGATGAAAAACGCTGATTCAATGGCGGCGCGCTTGACCTGCTCGCTCCAGCGGTTGTCCCAGCGGTCCACCGACCACGCCCACGCCAACTGGTGCAGCAAGTGCGCCGGACAGGTTTTCGCGTTGTACAGGGTGCGGATCGGAACCACCGGGTTGTGATCAATCGCCGCTTCGATGGCCCGCTCTAACTGTGTGCTGTTGAGCGGCAGCAGGCTCATCCGGCACCGCCTTGGGTCACGCTGTACCCGATGCAGTACGCGGCTTGGTGCTTGGCCCGGGGGATGTCGACCCAGCCGGGTAAGTCCACGCGACTGACGCCGGTGATGTGCAGTTGCGCATCAATGGCCGAGCGGGAGATTTCCACGCCAAGGCGCCGACGCGGGTTGATCCAGGCCGCGAGGCGCCGGGTGGCTTCGGCCAGAATCGCTTCGTTCTCCGAGCCGGTTCCGGCCATGTGCAACACCGCGTCAATGCGGTATTCCTGCACCTCGGCGCTTTGCACCGTGACCCGATCCCCGACCGGGCGAATGTCTTCGTCGCTGAGGTGGGCCAGCACCTTGTCCAGCAGCGGCTGGTCGGCCACGCCGTTGCCCTCCAGATGCAGCACGGTGACAACCACGTGGGCCGGGCTCGGGCTTTCGGCCTGCGCGTCAGCCACCAGCGCCGAGGCGTTGCGCGCGTGCAGGATGTAGCTGTTGCGCGGCCCGGCCGTGGTCAGGCCCTCGTACACCAGTTGGATACGCTCGCGTAATGCGTCGTCCAGTTCCATCACCTGCGGCACCGGCGGCACGCTTTGCAGATCGGCTTCCTGAATCACCAACCGTTTAAGCCGCACGTTGGCGGCGAGGTGATCGAGGTCGGTGCGCTGGGCGTAGGCCAACAGCAGTGACTTGGACGCATCGTTGATCCGTGCGCGGATCTGCAACCGCCGATATGCGCCCAGCTCCAGCAGCTTGACCACCGGATCGCTCTCCAATGCCGCGTTCCAGTTGTCGCCCATATAGCTGCGAAACACCGCCAGTTCTTCCTGATAGGCGTCCTCAAAGTCCAGCGACTCCAGCACCTCCGGGGTCGGCAATGCCGACAGGTCCACGGTACTCATGCGCTCACCTCCATTGCTACGCCCTCGCCCCGGTACAGGCCCTTGAGTTCAAAAGTGATCACGCCATCGAGCACCGCCGACACCCGCACCGACTGCAACTTGAAACGCGGCTCCCACAGGTTCAACGCGTGGGCGACCTCGGCCTGTACCGCGCTTTTCCAGCCCGCGTTGATCGGCATGTCGACGAACCGGCGCAACTGGCAGCCATAGGCTGGGCGCATGCGCCGACTGCCCACCGGGGTGGTGAGGATGTCGGCAATGGATTGGCGCAAATGCTCGACGCCGGAAAGGGCCGCGCCGGTGTGGCGATCCATTCCGATCATCGCGGGTTACTCCGTCAGGCGTTCAAAATCCGGGTGGCTGTTGAGGTACTGAAACTGCTGATCGTCGACCGCTGTGGCACGGCCTTTGGCGACCGCAAGCGTGGCGCCGCCGGGCAGGATCAGGGTGCGGGAGGTGTAGACCTTGTCGCGGAAAGTGCGGACGGGGTCCGCGACCGGGGTGGTTTTTGAAAGGACAGGGGCCACGGGATCAGTGACTTTGTCGTCAGGTGTTTTGCTCATGGTGTTCTCCAGGTAATAAAAACCTCGCCGTAGCGAGGTTGGTTAAGACGGTGTGCCCGTTATTCCCGCACCGGGTGTTACGCCTTTATGGGTGTGCGTCGATCCGACATTTAGCCCGTTGTGGGTCAAGATCGATCCTTTGATCACCACGTCGCCGTTCAGGGTGATTTTCCCGGTCAGGTTGATCGCTTCGGCCTTGCCAGTAATGGCGCTGTCCGTGACCACCGCCGAACTGCTACCGACCGCAATGGTCACGGTGCCGCTGGGCAAGGTGATGGTGTAGCGCTTGGCCTGCCAGTCGTAAACCAACGAGCCGCCATCATCAAACCGCCACACTTCGACGTGGTCGCGGTTGTCCGGGGGGGCGCCTGCGTCGCCGTAAAGGCCCGGCACAAAGGTGCCCATTTCGGGTTTTCCGCTAGGGCTGAACAACACGCCCTGCTCGCCAATGCTCGGTGCGCGCCAGTGCCGGGCCTTGCCCGCTGCCACGCTGTGCCAGCGCACCCATGCACTGGTCCAGTCGCCCGTGGAGACTCGGCAGGCTGGAGGGGATGCTGCCAAGTCCACCGCCACCACGTAGCAAGGCATCAACAGAGCCGCGATCATGCGGTCGTGTTCAGCAGTGGCGTAGCTCATGGCAGGTCCTCGGGGGCGACGTGGTCTTCGTCGTTGACGCTGATCAGCAACGTGCCCGGCGGTTCATCAGGCCATGGCCATTCTTCTTCACCGAGGTAAACGGTCTGCGTCCACTCCACCAGCCATACGGTGTAGCCGTCCAGTTCCAGCCGGGTCCAGTCCTGACTCGACCGCTGAAACTCGGCCGGTTCAACTGCCAAACCCCACGACTGAGCACGCAGCAGCACCGCCAGTTGGGTGGCCAGGTGCACGGCTTGCGAGTAGTGATCGGCGCGGATCACGTCGACAATCACCCGCGCTTCAAAAGTGAGGGTCAGGGTGGTTTCACCGGTGCCGATATCGGTACCGGGCTCGATCTCGGCGATGTCGAGAAACACCGCCGGGAGCGGGATGTGTTGCTGGATGTCCGGCCAGAAGCTGACCACTTGCACGCCCGGCAAGTGCTGCTGGAGGTGCTGCTCGATGGCCTGATACAGCAGGTCGAGGCTAAACGGCGGCTCAGGCACGGCGCGTCCCCTTTAAGTATTTTTGCAGTTCGAAGTTCATCTCTTGTTTGAGGACGTGCATCAAGCGCTCGTCGGCCTTGCGGCTCCAGGCGTCGAAGTGAGGGCGCACGGCGTCCAGTGAGATTTTGGCTTTAGCCAGCGGGAAGCGGTCACTGTTTTCACCGACAAACCCGGAGCTGGCCCCCGTCTGTGAGGTGACTTGGCTATCGGGATAATCAGCCGGGTTGAAGTGCTTGCTCGCGGTACGAATCCACACGTCAGCCTGATTGCCATACACCTTCTTATAGAAAGCCCCCTGATAACGCCGCCCCGCCACCGACACGCCCGCCTTGGTCTGACGGGCGCGCCCTGCCCGGCTGGCTTCCAGCGGGTTGATGCCGAACCAGAGTTTGCCGCGCATTGCGCCACCCGCGACAGGGTAACTGCGCAGCCGCTGCCGCACCGCCTTGACCGCGATCCGCTCTTGCTTGCCCACGGCCCGCGCGATGTGGGTGCGCAACCAGCCGAGGGTTTTGTTGATGGCCCGGCGCTGGGCTTTGGCAGCCGCCTTGGGCACGAGGATGGCCAAGTCCGCAAACGCTTTCAGATGCTCAGCCGAGGCCTGGATGTGGAGCATGCCGCTGTTCTTTTTGACTTCGCTGAAACTGCCGATGCTCATGGGCGTTTCCTCAAGATCAGCGACACCAGCCCGTCGCCGCTGGGCTCCAGTTGCAACAGGTCGTAATCGCCGCCACCGTCCAGCGCAGGCAGGTCGATGGTGACTTTCAACCCTTTGCTCAGCCCGTCGGAGTCCGCCACCCGCACCACAAAGTGCGGTTCCCGAATGGCCGTGTTTAGGCGACCGATCTGCGGCTGTTTCCACGGTGCCGAGAACATGCCCAGCACCGGCTCGGCGCGGCCTTCGATGTGGCCGGTGTCGGCCAGCACGTCGAAGATCACGCTGTCGATGTCGGCCACCAGATCGCGGATGCCCACGCTTACAGCTCCAGCAGGATCTGCGCACGCGGTCGGGTGCAGATATGCAGCGGGTTGGACTGCGCTTCGCCGGCCATGCCTTTGTTGAAGGGCATCGGCTCGATCTTGCTGTAGTACGGGATGCCTTGGGTGTTGACCGTTTCCATGTAATCGGCCGGGGCGAAAGCGGAGATGTACAGGTCGGGCACGCCTTCGGGAACGAGCAGGGCTTTGTCGTCGTGGACGAATGCAACGCTTCCGATCTTGCCGCGATAGCGTTCCCAAACAATGCCGCCATACTCGAAACTCTCGCGGGCATCGCCGCGCAGAGCAGCCGCTTGTGCCGAGCTGAGATAGGTAGCCTTGATTTCCTGAAGGCCCATCAATGTGTTCCAAAAGTTTTTGCCGCAGAACGCCCGTGCACCGGTGCTGGTAACACTGCCAAGCGCATCCTCCTGCAGATCCAGGGCTATACCGCAGTTGACGCGAAAGTCGGTGCCAGCCTTGGTCATGCCCATCGACATACGTTGTCGGTCAACACCAAATCTTTTGTACAGATCAATCAGCACGGTTTTGCCGTCCGCATCGAGGATCTGGCCATTCAAGGCACCGGCGCGCTGGAACTCGTGTGTGACGTCCAACTGGCGACGCGCCTTGAGCAAGCGCGCATTGACCACGTCCTGCACGGCCTGCAATTCGCTGCGGGTACCGAAGGCGCGGATGCCCTGAATCTCGTCGGCCTTGATGGTGAAGCGTTCCGGCAGGTGAACGGTGTTGAACGGGATCAGCGTGCGTTTGCTGGCACCGACGATCAGGCCCGAGGTGCCGCGTTCACCGGCCGGCACCAGGGCCAGGGTATCGCCGTCCTTTTCGATCTGTACGGTCAGGGTAGTGATGCCCTCTTCCTGAAATAGACCAAGGCTGCTCAGGCGGCCGGGCTGGTACGGTTGTTCGTTGATGGCAGCGGTCAGCGACGAAACAGAAAACGCATCGTCTTCAAAGATGGCGATGTCGGCCATGGGGGACTCTCCAGAATGTAAAAACCCCGCTCGATGGCGGGGTGCAGTAAAGAGATGGTCGGCTTAGCGCACGATCACAAAGTGTTCAGCCAGCGACTTTTCGCCCTCGGGGTCAAGGCCGGTGAGGTGCGCTTCGCTGACTTCGGCTAGGCGCACCACCGCACGGCCACGACGCACGATGTCTGACTCGCCCAGCGGGCCGTACAGGATGGCAACGGCTGTCTGACTGCCGTCTTCGGCAGTCGGCACGTACGGCGCGAATTCACCCGATGCGGTCACCAGCCCCAGTACCTGGCCGGGGTTCAGGGCCGGGCCAGCGGCCACGTTGATGGCTTCGCGCGAGATGTTGCCCGCACCTTCGGAGAGCAGGAACTCGCCCGCGTGCATCGGCTCATGTTTGATGGTCATGCTTTTACCCCTGTCTGGGCGGCGCGACGGGCCGCGTAGATCGCGTTGGTGTCAGGTTGTTTGACCTGGGTTTTGGGCGCCGGGTCGTCGTTGATCGGCAGGCTGTTGTCGATCTCAAACCCGCCGCCACTGACCAGCTTGTCGAACAGGCGACCGCGCACTGCTTCGGCGGTCAGCCCGGACGCCACGAACTGCGGGGTGAACTCCGGCAGCCGCGCCGCCACGCACAAGTCGCGCACGGCCTTAGCGTTGGTGATTGCGGCGTTAACCGTGGCTTCGTCGACCAGCTTGGTGGTGTTGATGATGGGTTCGATCAGGTTGCTGATCCCGGCGGCGTTGCAGCTCTGGGTGATCAACAAGGCCAATGCGGCCGAGTCAACGATGGGCGGTTTTTCGGGTTCTGGTTCAGGCTCCGGTTCTGGCGGTTCCTCCAACTGAGCCAGCAAGGCTTGCGGCGCATGCTGATAACGCTGCAATGCGCCGCCCTGCCCCAGACAAGCTTTGACGGTGACGCCCTCGCCCACTTCATCGGCCAGCCCCAAGGCCACCGCTTCACTTGCGGTGAGCCAGGTTTCGGCATTGACCAAACGCCGCAGCTCCACTTCGTCGATGTTGGGCGACTTGGCCTTGTAGGCGGCGATGATCACTTCCAGCGCCTGATCCAGCGCCGTGGCCACTTTGCGCAGATCCTCGGCATCGCCGGCCGCGTAGGTCCACGGGTTGTGGATCATCAGCATCGCGTTGCTTGCGATCACCACCTTATGCGCGCCGCACACCGCGACACTGGCCGCGCTGGCTGCCAGCGCATCAACCCGCCCGGTGCAGCGCTCGCCTAACCGCGACAGCGCGTTGTGAATGGCCAGCCCGTCGAACAGGTCGCCGCCGATGCTGTTGAATGCCACCACAATCGGCGACACGCCGTCGTCCATCGCTGCCAGATCGCGCACAAACTGGTTGGCAGTGATGCCCCAGGTGCCGATCTCGCCATAGACGTAGACCTCGATGCTGCGGGCTTCGGCCTCACCGCTGGCCTTGAGGCTGTACCAGTGTTTGTTTTGCGGCGGCGCGGGGTCTGCCGCCTTGTTGAAAATGCGTAGCCTGTTCATGGCGTCTCCTTGTCGGCCGGTTCGGTGGGCAGCTCGACGAGCGTTTTGTAATTGAGGCCCAGCTCGCGGGCGCGTTTTTGGTCAGCGGCGTTTTCTTCGTCGACGGTTTCGGCGTCGTAGCCCTGACGCAGGACCATTTCGCTGCGGGAGTTGAAGCCCGCGTTGACTTCCATCATTCGCGCCTGAATGTCCTGCACCGGCTGGATGTAGGCCCAGCCTTGCGGCACCCAACGGGTGCGCAGGTATTCACGGCGCCGTTGTGCGTAGTCGACCAGTGTCAGGCGACCGGCGAGCACGGCCATGTCCAGCCACGCCGCGCGCACCGGGCGGCACAGTTGGTGCACGTACACGCCAAATTGCAGTTGCTCCAGACGGCGTCGGAACTCGTTGAGCACCACCCGTAACGCCCGGTCATTAACCTCGCGCATGTCGCCGGTAAGAATTTCGTACGGCGTGCCGGTCCCGGCGGCTGCGGCCATCAGTTGTTGGCGCATAAAGTCCGGGTAGTTGTTGCCCGCATCCGGCGGCTTGGAGAACTCCACCTCTTCGCCCGGCCCCAGTTCCTGCATGGTGCCGGGCTCCAGCGCGACCATCGGGGTGAAGCCATCGCGGTCTTCGGTCAGTGGCAAGCCGGTGACAGGGTCGCGCGGCTGTTGCGTGGCTTCGGGCGGTGGCCGCGAGATAAAACCGGCAAATAGGTTGGCCACTTCCTGACGGAACAAAACCGCGTCGTCGTAGTTGTCGAGGCTGCGCAGGCGTTTAAGCACTGGGGCCAAACGCGGCACACCGCGCAACTGGCCCGGCTCTACCGGTTCAAAGATGTGCAGCACTTGTTCGGCCGGGACGCGCACCAGTTGGTTGTAACCGGCGTTGAGCGAAGAGGCGTCACGCGGGTGAACGCGGTACATGTGATAGGCCACACGCTTGTGCGCCGGGTTGAACTCGATCCCGGCGCGGATGCTGTTGCCGTTTTTGCACGGTTCGAATTTGTCGTGCGGCACAAACTCCGGGGCCAGTACCTGGAGCTGCAATGGCACGGCCAGATCCTCGTCCAGACCGCGAGGCCGCAAGCGCACAAAGCATTCACCGGCCGTTTCCACGGTGCGGGCGATCAACGCCTGCTGGCCGTAGAAGTCGGTCAGGCCATCGGCGTCTGACTCGTCGACCCAGTCATCCCACAGGTCTTGCTGCAACTTGCGCAGGGCATCGTCTTCGGTTTTGGGACGCGGGGTGATACCGGTACCGATCAGGTTGCTGACGCGCTTGTCGATGACGTTGAACGCATACGGATCGTTGCGCACCGCCGAGCGCGAACGGGCGCGCAGGTTGCGCAAGGCCGGGGTGTTGAGGCTGTTGATGCCGATGTCCGGCGCCTCCCAACTGGCCGAGCGCCTGCCCTCACCGGCCCCTTCGTAACTGGCTTTGATCCGCTCGGGCAACAGAAACCCGTTGCGGGTCAGGGTTGGATACTGGCGCGCCATTTAAAGCCCCTTGCCTGCGTGATACAGCCGGATCACCCGCGAGCGCGGCCCCGTGGCGGTGACCAGCGAACTGCGGATTTGATCGCGCGCCTTGAGCAGCTCATCGACCGTGCGATATTCCACGGTGCGGTCGGCGTAGCGCACGGTTTTCTCACCACGCGCGATGGCCGACTCAACGGCGTCGAGGTGCTTTTGGGTAAAGGACATAGTCAGCGTCTCTTGAGGTAGCCGCTGCTGGAGCTGCGACGTTGTGGGGGTCGTGCGATCGGCTGCGATTGGGCGGCCGGGGGAGTTACGGGGGCAACAGGTTCAGCGGGTTGTTGCACAGGTAGTACGACCGGGGCGGTGAGGCGCTCGGCCTGTACCGGTTTTTCATCGAACAAACCGGCCTGTGCCAAGGCTTGGCGGATGCGTTCCCAGTCGTGTTCCTTGTAGCGGTTCAGGCCCAGGTAATGGGCCATCGCCAGGTTGTACACCATCAGGTCGAGGGCTTCGTTGCGCTCGGCTTTGCCCTTCACCCACTCAATGCGCTTGTGGCCGCGCACGTACCGCGCCACCTTGCGCTCGGCCACGCACTGGTCGAAGAACTCGTCCGGCAAGTCATTGGCAAAGTGCAAGGCGCCCGGCCCGTCTTCAAACGGGTAGCGGTTGTAGATCCAGTCCTTGGCGGTGTCGGTACCGACAAACCACAACTCGGCGCCGTTGCGTTCGGTCTGGCCTTTCCAGGTCACGTCGACCATCGACGGGCGTTGCGCGATCACAGGCTTGCCTGGCTTGCTCGCGCCCTTGATGGCGAAGATGTTGCGCCACCGGCGCACGCGGCAAAACTGGTAGACCTCGTCGGTGTGGTGGCCGCCGGAGTCGACGGCGGTGGCCAGAATGCCGAGGCCAACGCCGCATGGGTGCGGGTAACGCGCCATGAGTTTTTCATCGAGCACGGCCCAGGTGCGCTCATCCGCCGGGTCGCCCCAGATAATCTGGAAGTCGACGACCCAGCGCTCCATACCCACGCCCCAGCCCATCACCATCAGTTCCAGGCGGTTGGCCTGCACGTCGACCGAGGCAGTGAGCATCAGCACGCGGTGCACCATGGCGCCAAGGCCGTACGGTTCAAGGCGTGCGCGGTCTCTCAATACCGTGGCTTTGGTTTGTTCCTGGGCGCTGTCCCAGACCTTGGCCAGACGGGTGTTGTAGAACACTTGCATGGGCTCCAGGTCACCCCGGTTCTGCGCCTTCTTGGCCTTTTCAAACTGCTTGGCCAGCGACGGCCAGTCCATCCAGCCGAGCGGTGAATACAGGGCGTTGAGGTGAAAGCCGATGGTTTCGCCGTCGCCCTGCGCGTGAGAGCGCCATTCGCCATGGGCCAGCATCTGGCCCTTGTGGTGTTCTTCGATCAGTACGTCGCAGTCCGGCCCGGCGCATTGGTAATGGACCACGCGGTAATCGGCCGAGTAGTGCAGGTTTTCCCACTCCAGCACCTGCATGTGGCCGCAGTGCGGGCACGGCACGTAGTAGTAACGCTGGTCGCTGGTTTCAAACAGGTCAGCAATACGCGATGCACCCTTGATCGTGGGCGAGCTGGAGAAGTAGAACTTGGCGTTTCGGCCGAAGGTACTGCCCCGGGTTTCGGCCAGTTCGATGGGGTCACCCTCTTCGCCCACGTCGACATCCCAGCGGTCGATCTCATCGCCGTAGATGTAGCGCGCCGACAGCTCGGCCAGGTTGGCCGCAGAACCGGCGGTGGTGACGTACAGCGAGCCGCCTTCGAACTCCTTGGTGTCCATGGTGTTGCGCGAGTCACGCGAACGGGTCGCCGCCACGCGTTCGCGCAGCACCGGCGTGGCCTTGATGGTCTTGCCGATCCGTGACGACACCCGCTTGGCCAGGCTCAGGCTGGGCAGCAGGGTCAGGATGTTGGACGGCACCATGTGGATCAGGCCGCCGATCCAGTTCAGCGCGATCTGAGTTTTCATTAACTGCGAGGCCACCATGGTGACCACGCGTTTGCAGGGGTGAGCCGGTGACAGGCAGCGCATGGGCTCTCGCGCATACGGCGTGCGCGAGGTGCGGTACTGGCCGGGCTCGGCAGCGCCGGTGTCACGCGGGATGCGCATGTATTCGTCGGCCCACTGGTCGACCCACAGCGACGGGTCAGGCCGTAGCCCACGGAAATACGCCTCACGGTACACCTCTGCACCGTTCGGGATTTCCGTGTGCATGGGTTAACTCTTGTGGTTGAGGGCGTGAACCAGGTCAGCCGAGGACATGCGCTCGGCGTCTTCCAGCGAAGCGCGGATCGCAGCGGTGAGGCGGCGTTCGATTTCCCACGGATCGGTCATGGCGGCCAGCTCGGGCGCCAGTTGCGGTGGCATGCCCAGCAGTTGATCGCGCAGCAAACGGCCCGCGTTGAAGGCGCCGGTTTTCACGGCTTCCAGCTCGACCTGCGAGCCCTGCACCTTGTGGAATTCCGCCTCGGCCAACTGCGCCAGGTAGTACTCGCGGTGGGCTCGGGCCTTTTGGAAGTCGGGTTGTTTACCGGCCGGGCCGCTGGCGGGCTGCGGCGCAGCCATGCTCGGCGTGGATTCGACCAGCGGGGACAACTGGCTGGTCACGTCGCGCTGCACCCGATCCGCTTGATGCCGGGCCGTGACGGCGGCTTTGCTGGGGTCGGCCGTCTCGCGAATCAGCGCGACGGTGGCATCGACATTAACCAGCTTTTCGTCCGCCGACAGCACCAGCCGGTTGTTCTTTCGAAGCCAGGTGATGTAACTCGGCGCCTTGCCGATGTGAGCCGCAAAGGCGCTCTTCGACAGAAAGATGGGGTCTGTCACAAGCCCTCCTTTTCAACGGCTTTTCAATGCAAGCCTTTCAATTTCAATGGATTGAATTTCAATAAGCTGCCAGCCCAGCGGCTAACGATTTCCCGCGGGTTTCCTGCCCCGTACCCGTGGATATTCCCCAGGGTCCCCGGCAGGTTTTGAACATCCGGGAATTGTTACGAGCGATCCGATGGCGGCACGTCGCAAACACCCAGCCGCTTGGCAACCCAACGCTCATAAAGCCCGATGGCGACATCCGCGCCGGCCATGGCCGTGAGGCAGCCCAGTGCCGAAGACGCCCAGAGTGAAACGCCGTTGACGTGCAACAGCATCATCGTCGACAACCCGCACACGACGCAGGCACCGGAGCGCAAGACCAAGCGCCGCACCAGCGACCAGCCTCGCGCCCCGTCCTTATCGGCCCGCCACATCTCGCCGGACACGCCACCGATCATGGACAGGACGATCAGTAACCAGATCGGCATATCAGCTAACGCTTGTTGCTCTGTTGTCATCGCCTGCCCCATAAACGCAAAAACCCGGCGCAAGGGCCGGGTTTAGTGGTGGATGCCTGCCGCTCTCTGCGGTCGCACCTATCGAAGATGGCTACTTTTTACAGGTGGATTCTCATGGCAGCAAGCCGCTTTTAATGCCACCGGTGAATAAGTGGGCTACGCGGGTGAACGCCCGATGAATGTCGGCGAATACATCACCCCGGCTAGCGCTTTTGGGGTCTGCCTGCCCTGCCCCACTGTTCAGGTTAAAGGTGGGACAAGGGAGAACGCCTAAATCAAAGGCTGTGACCCACTGTCCTACTTCTTTTACTTTTTTCTCGTGTAAAGAGAGGTTTATAAAAACACGCGTGCGCGTGACACGCGCGTATGTCTGCCCGCTGCGCTCACATGTGCGGGAGGCACTTTTAAGCGGGACGGTGGGACAGCCCGTCAACGACGCGGTCTGCGCCTGACCCACTGCGACACAAAGCAGCGGGACAAGGCGGGCCATTGAGGTGTGATAGGCAAAGGTAGTGAGCAGGATCACGCAGCCTGCTTCCCGAGCAACAAGTTAGCGATGCACTGGTGTGCTTCGTGAAGACGGCGGTAATAGGTCGGCGCACTGCATCCGCAATACAGCATCTTCTGCGACAAGAAGCTGTCGTGGTTGCAGTAGTGCTCGCGAACCAACACCGACAACTGCGGCGGCAGGTGTTTGTTGACGATCAGTTCGATGTCCGCCGACTCGTCGAGCAACACCCGACTGCCACGCGTACCGCGTATCAGCTCGCCCTTGGTTTCCATCAGCATGGCAATCATGTTACCGCTGCCCGTGCCCTCGGGTGATTCGCTGTGCAGGTCTTCCGCCCACAGCTTGAGTAGGGTGTCGATGCGCTTAATCAAAGCAAGGCTCCTCGACTTTCTCTACCTGCAAGGCCGAGGCGCCACCCCAACCCAGGGGCTTCTTGTAAGCCCAAGGACGCTGCCCGCTTTTAGCCAAGGCTGGCAGGCGCACACGACGCCATCCAAGCCGGTGCATGATCGCGCCGACGCGCATTTGCTCAGGCTTGCCCCAGTGACCGAAGTCGAGCTTGAGCGCGCTGGCCAAAACTTCGCTGCCGCTGGTGGTTTCACCGATCTGTGATTCTTCCAGCCAGTTGAGGATCGGGCCTTCCCATTCATCCACCACAAAGCGCTCATCTTGGGCTTCGGAGAACATCGCGGTTTCGTCGCGGTTGACCCACCAGATCTCGCCTGCTTCGTAACAAAACATCGCCTCGGCCCACAGCTGGTCGCGGATCTCGCGCAGTTGCTCCAGGTCGACCTTGGTACACGCGACCGGCCAGTAACGGCGGTTGCCCGTGGCGTCTTTGAGGTATTCGTCCTGGTTGGTGGTGCCCACGAACACACACTGGCGCGGCACGTCATTGGTTCTGCGGCCGTAGCTCTCGCGGTAGGTGTCGGTGGACGCGGAGAAAAACTGTTTGGCCTTGGTGCTTTCAGCCTTGTTGAAGCTGTCCAGCTCGCCCAGCTCAATGATCCACTTGCCCCGGATCGCCTGAAAACCGTCCTTGTCGCCCAAGGCAAACGGCGTGTCCATAAACCAGTCACCGCCGAGGATACTCATGGCCGTCGACTTACCTTCGCCCTGCCCGCCTTCAAGGATCATCACCGAGTCCGCTTTACAGCCGGGGCGCATCACCCGCGCCACGGCCGAGATCATCCAGCGCTTGCCGACCTTGGCGCTGTAACCACTTTGGGCCACGCCCATAACGGTGTTCAGCCACGTGTCGAGGCGCGGCACGCGGTCCCATTCCAGTTTATTGAGGTAGTTGCGCACCGGGTGAAACGAGTGGTCATGGGCCACCACGCTGACGGCCTCGATCACGCTCGATGCCTTCACCCGCAGGTTGTATTGCTGGGCCAGCCACTTCATGACGCGGATGTCGTCAATGTCGCCCCAATCGCCGGTGCCACCGCCATAAGGTGGCGTGCGCAACTTGACGATCTTGGAGCTGAATGCACTGAAGGCGATCACCCCGGCCCAGCGCTCATCGTTCCCCAGGATCAGCTCGACGTTTTGCATGTGCGCGATCAATGAGCCGTTTTCAGTGCGTGCCAGTTGGTCTTTCCAGCCACCCGCTGCCGGCGGTTTGACCACCGCCATCACCTGACGACGCACTGCGTCCAGCCCTTCGGCACAGTGCAGGTCGTTGAAGTCCGTCCACTTGATCTCGCGCTCACCTGAAAAGATCGGCCCGACCACTTGGCCACCGACGATCAACGCTGCGTTGCTGCCCTTCTCTTCACCGGGGTTCCATGGCTCGCCATTCGGGCGTTTGGTCTTCCAGTCATCGTCGCGGCACACGATCAACGCGCGGCCGGGGAAACGCTCGCGCATGGCCTTGGCCACAGCGCTGAGGTTGCCAGCATCAAACGCAATGGCCACCGCAAACGAGGTGGCCATGTGCAGGCTTGCACCGGTGGCGTAGCCCTCACACACCAACACCGGCTCGCCGGGTTCAGGATGCGGGCCAATCAGGTGATAAGCGCCTTCTTTGGACATGCCATGCGGCCAGTAGGATTTGTCGCGGTCGGTATCTGCCTGCTTTTCCGGGTAGATCACTTGCAGGCCGACGATCTGGTCGCGTGCGGTGGTCATGGGGATCAGCAATGCCCCGGTGCGCGGGGCATAACGCACACGTATGCCGATGATTTGCTTGCGTTCCAGATAGGCGCTGCGGCCCTTTTCCGGCATCCGTTTGAACAAGCCCGCCGCACGATTGGCAGCCCGGCGAGCGGCATTGGCGGCCACCTCAGCGGCACGTCGCTTGGCGTCTTCCTGACGAGCACGCATCACGTCGCGCTCCTCCTGACTCATGCGACCCGGTTTTACTTTGATCTTGTTGCTGTCGCCCGTGCGCCAATCACCGAAGCTGCCGAAAATCAGAATTTCGTTTTTCTCGGTGCGGTGCTCATGGATCACGTACCAGCCGTTTTTCTCCTTGCCCTTGTCCTGCGTAGTCTTGCAGCGGGTGAGCTTGCCGAAAGTCAGCGGTTGCGCAGGCTCAAGGCCGTGATCAGCGAATTGACCGAGAACGTCATCGAGCATAACGAGTACCTACTTGTTCATTCAGTTGTTGGCAGGCTGCACAGCGTGTGCAACTGGTGACGGCCAAGCGACGGGCCAAAGGGATAGTTGAATCGCAATCCACGCAGAACTCGTAAGACTCAAACACCGGCAACGCCTTACGCGCTGCCAGGGCTTGATCGATACGTTCCTGCACTAGGTCGTTGGCAAAATCAGCGATGTCAGCCACGGTCGCCACCTCGCGTGGTCGAGTTGACGTAGCAGGCACGGTTGAACAAACCCAGCAGCCCTTGGATACCGCGAAACACTTGCAGGCGGATCTCGGCCAATTCGCTGTCGTTGACCACGCCGTCGCCAATGCTCTTGGCCCAGGTGTCGGCCAGATCCGCAACCTGACGGAAATACACCGCAAGGCCGGTGGTCAGCGTCTCGGGCATGTCATCGGTATACGCCTCGGCCAACTCCTGCCAGATCGTGTCGCCCACCAATGCGTGCACCGCATCCAGGATGCGGCGGTCTTTGGTCAGCTCCAGGATCTCGGCGAACTCTTGAACGTTCACCGTGTGGCTTGGGTGAGTCGGGGACAGTTTATGTTGCAGCGTGGTGGGGTTACGGCCGGTGGTGGCGGCAATGGCAGCAGCGCCGCCGGGGTAGTCGCGTGCAGCGTGGTACAGCGCCAAATCGAGCGGCAAGATTTCGCGTCGCGCTCGCTGGGTGCAACTCAGAGCAATACGGCTCATGGCATTAATCCTTGAATGTTGCCAGTGCCGCGCGGCGTGTTGTGGTGGTACATTTGCCGCGTGGCTTGTAAGGGCCCAAAAGCCGGCTCGGTCCGCAAGACCAAAACCGGCACCGTGCAGAGGTGAGCGATCCGTCGCTCACCTCTGGCGCAACAGCTGCCAGATCTGTGGTGGAGAAGGCAGCAACCCAAGGCTTCCGAGCCTTGGAAAGCGCGGTTAAAGGGAGGTGGTTTAGCATGTGGTGTGCCCGCCTACCTTTACCGCGACCCGACAGCACTGTGGTGGTGTGTGCCGGGAGGAACTGGGCGGCCTTATGGGTCGCCTTTTTTCTTTCTAATCTATGCTGCCGCTTTATGGGGCGACGATGCCTCTAATAACCATGCAGCTTCAAATGTGTGACCGTTTTTACTTGCCGCTGCGGCTAACAGCTCGGCATAGCGGGTTTCACCGGTGTAATCAGTCCGAGGCAAACACGCTGCCTGGCGCCATTTGTTCAGCGCCTGATAGCTACGCTTACACACCTTGGCTGCGGCACCGATGCCACCAACAGCTTCAAACGCGAACGCAATAGCATTCGGAAAATCTGCGGGGTTCAGCATGGCAACCTCCATTTATCAACTCGCAGTTGATATTAAACATCAACTGACTTTTGTGCAAGCTCTGTGAGAGTCTCAACCTATGGTTGATAAAGATGAATTACGAGCCGCGTTCAGCGCGCGTCTACATGAAGCACTCGACGATGCCGGGGTTCGCGCCCGTGGACGCGGTGTGGACATCCACAAGCGCCTGAAAAGCGTGGGGGTTCATAAAACCACTCAAGCTATCAGCAAGTGGCTGAACGGCGAGGCTATGGCCGAGGCCGACAGCATGGTCGCCCTGTGCGACTGGCTGAAAGTACGCCGTGAATGGCTGGAATACGGTGTTCTGCCTAAAGAGCCGATCGGCGAAAGCAATGTTCATCAACTGCGGGTTGGTGACGATAGCAATGTCAGCGGGATGCTCGACCGCTTTGGAAAAGTACCACTCATCTCTTGGGTACAGGCTGGAGCTTGGTGCGAAACCATCTGCAACTTTGAGCCATACGACGCTGACGAATGGCTTTCCTGCCCAGTGCCTATTAGCCAAAGTGGTTATGCGCTGAGAGTCTTGGGCGACTCAATGACAAACCCAGGGCCAGGTAGAAGCTACCCGACTGGCTGCATTATCTTTGTTGATCCAGAGGTGCAAGCCAATACAGGGGACCGTGTGGTTGCTCGGGTTCCGCGTACCAATGAAGTGACCTTCAAGGTACTTGTAGAGGATGCGACACGGTTTTATCTGCGCCCGATCAATCCGCAATATCCAATCATTGATATTACGGAAGAGACGCATATTTGTGGGAAGGTGGTTGGGTCGTTTATACCAGAGTAAAAACTGATTGATTAGCCAATGGCAAAAAAATCACTAGACGCCACTTCCATACAGTGACATAAGAGCTAAAACTTAAGATGCATTAGTCCTTGTTATTAAGTTTCTAGCTCTAATTTGAGTCAAATTAGAGCTTATAGAGCCATTCTGAGAGTCAACACTAGAGTAAAATAAATTCCATACATTTTTAAAAAGCCGATTAAAATCCTCATTTCGATAGGCAGCAGTTCTAGGCCATTCGTTTAGCCATCTCTTGGAGATATGAATATATAGCTCCAAATTAACCGCACAAACCAAAGAAGTACAAATCTCCGCAGCTTCTTGCAACTCAGAAAATCCGACTGTCACCTTAACCGAATTTTGAGATCTCGGTAGCTGTAGCTTTATTGCATTTTTCCCTGCAAGAAGTCCAGCGCTATGGACTATGGCATGTCTTAACTCACAGAGCTTATCAAACTCTTCAAGCGGTGTTAAGATTTGGCTGCTATCTGTGATTTGCAGTCCAATTAGTGACTGAATGTTTTTCTTTACAGTCTCAGCATCTGAAAATGAAGTATTTTCAAATGCGCCTTTTTCAAGTTCGCCGTAACCAAACCAAGCAGTAGCAAGGTTTAGAGCTTTCGATGCACTTTTCTCCTTGGCTTTAGGGCACTGAACTATAATCCCTGCAAATATTTCACGAAAATAATTTTCCGTAAGCGAAATTAAACCAACTAACACCAAAGGAAGCACAGTAGGATTAAGCTGAGCATAGTTAGGCGATATTGCAGAAAGTAAACGATTTCTGTCTGCATAGAACATATCAATCGGGGAACCAAACTCAGTATTGGCTCTGACGTAATCTGAAATATCATTAATCCTAACAGTTGTTGCACTTGCACTAACTGCTTGCTTCCAATCCATACTCACGATATGTATTCCTCAGCAAGATAATAAATCTTAGAAGCCCAATAAGTCCCTACTTGAGGTACGGAACGAAGCTCCTTCGTGACCTATATCATGAAGAATATCTCTAACATTACGAATATTTGACTTCGATTTGATTGCTTTAACCCGCGTGCCTGTAAGCGCAAGGACTTTGTAGTGGTCAACTAATCCCGGACACGACGTTAAGTTTTTCTTCGGCCCGGGCTGGCGCCAACCCACCGTTGAATTGGTGGGGTCGAACCCAGTTGTACCGATGCATCAAGAAGTGGCTGATATCGC
>NZ_JAAQWY010000047.1:0-17660 GCF_012985765.1 Pseudomonas sp. WS 5071
AGAATACCCGGGCACCACTAACCCGTTCCCGTGGATGAGCGAAATCATGGACTTGAAGAAAGAGAAAAACTTCTTCGAGACTCGCGTGATCGAGTACCAAACGGGCGGCGCACTGAGCTGGGACTGAGCCAATCGGCCCAATGCGGCCTTCATTTTTTTCAAACTGATACTTATGTGTAGCCAGAAAATAAAAACCCCTTGCGTGGGGCTGTGCTCGACGGTTTTTGGGGACCTCGTGTGCCGGGGATGCAAACGCTTTCACCATGAAATTGTGGGTTGGAACGGGTATTCGGAAACTGACAAACAAGCCGTATTGTGGCGGCTTGAGCACTTGCTCGACCGTGTTACGCAAGGGTTGGTGGATGTGTTCGATGAAGCCTTGCTCAAGGACCAACTGGCCCGGCGCAAGATTCAACTGCGACCCGAACACTCCATTTACTACTTGGCGTATCAGGTGATTTGGCGAGGGGCGGACACGATCAAGAACATCGAGCATTACGGCATACGGCTCGCCCCGCAAATCCGGGGTATGCCGCTGGTGGACGTGCGGGCCTTAATCGACAAAGAGTTCTTTGTGCTGTCCGAGATGCACTACCAGCGCATCCAGGCGCACGAGCTTTAACACGTGCCGTTGACACTCGACACTGTGGGCGCCAGTTGACTGGCCCCCACAGGTGAGGGGTGCGTCAGGCGCCGATGACTTTAGCTAGCCCCACCGGCTGCAGGTCAAAACGGTCAGCCAGAAATGGCGTCACGTCCAGTGGCAAGGGTTCATTGCGTACCAATGCAGCCAGCATGACGCCGGTAATGGCCGACGTCAGAATGCCCGTGCGGAAGTGACCGCAGGCATTCAAATACCCCTCCACCCCCGCCATCGGCCCCAGAATCGGCAGTTCATCCGGCGACCCCGGACGCAACCCCGCCCACGTGCGCTTGAGGTTGACGTCTTTGAGTTCCGGGATGCAACGCATGGCGCCCTGCACCAAACCGCTGATTTCCGGGAAGGTGGTGGTCACGTCGAAGCCTTTGTCTTCGGTGGTGCTGCCGATCAGGATTTCGCCGTTGTCTTTCTGCGCCAGGTAGCAATCGCTGGTGGTCAAGCACCCGTTGAGTAACTTGGGCATGCGCTCGGTGAGCACGATCTGGCCCTTGACCGGCGCAACCGGGATGCTCATGCCGGTGGCCATGACGCTCAGCTCGGCCGCCCACGCACCTGCCGCGTTGATCAGGGTTGTGCTGTGGAACACCCCTTCGTTGTCCGTGCGCACGCCCAGCACTTTCGAACCTTGACGCAACACGCCCGTGACGTTGGTGTTGAAGAACAGGTCCACGCCATTTTGGCGGGCACCCTCGGTGTAGGCGTCGGTAAGGCGGAACGGGCTGACCTGGTGGTCGCACAAAAACTCCAGCGCTCCCTGCGCATCGTGGCTGACGCTCGGCTCGGACTCGCGCAGCGCGGCCTGGTCAAGCCAGCGCACCTCATGGGCCAGATGCGGAATATTGGCGACGATGTGCTCGGCGTAGAGGCGGTCTTCGTCGTCGTAAATCACGTATTTGAGACCGGTGCGCTCGAACTTGAAGTCCATGCCGTGTTTTTCTTTGAGTTCCTCATGCAGGCCGGGGTACAGCGCGTTGGACTGCAAGGCAAAGTCGAAGAAGCAGTCGGGCAGGATATGCGGCGTGCTGGAATCCACCACCACTGCCGAACCCTGGGCTTCGCGCTTGCGTTCAGCCGACATCATGCGAAAGAAAATCACCCCGCAGCCCAGCCCCACCGACTCGCCGATGGCCCACAATCCGCCCGCCGAGGCACGGCTGGCATTGCCGGGGCGCTTGCAGTCGATCATGGCGATTTTCAGGTCCTTGCGCCGTGACAGGTGATAGGCGATTGAAGCGCCGATCACGCCGCCACCGGCAATGACTACGTCATACGTTTTGATCATGTCAGGCATCCTTGCAAGCATTGGTGAAGGCCGAAAATGGCACGGGTTCCAGCGGGAAGCGCGGGCGCAACCAGCCTACGTCCTTGCGCCCGGTAGCGTCGCGCAGACGGTCGCTGCAATAGCCAACGCACATGCGCCCTTGGCAGTCGCCCATGCTGACCCGTGTGCGCATCTTCAAACCGGCCATGTCCTGTACACCTTGGCTGAGGGCCAGGTCGATGTCGGCGCGGGTCACGTGTTCGCAACGGCAGACCACGGTGTCGGCCTGTGGCAAGTCAATCTGACGCGTGCCACGTTGCGTGTAGCGGTCAATCCCGCCGCGAAAGCGCACGATGGTATTGAGTTGGGAGAGGTAAGCACGACGCTGTTCGAGGGCCTGCTTTTCACTGAGCACCCCGCGTTGCAACAAAATCGACAGGGCCGCGATGCGCCCGGTCAGCATCGCGGCTTCGCCGCCGCGCAACCCGGTGACATCCCCCGCCAGGTGAATGGCGGGCTGGCTGCTCTGCTGCCAGCTGTTGGCCGTGGCCGCCAGATAACCGTCCACGTTGTAAGCGTGTTCCAGCCCCATTTGCTGGGTGAGCTGGGTACGCGGGATAAAGCCATAGCCTACGGCCAAGGTGCGTGCCATCACCGTCTGGGCCTTGCTCACGTCTGCTTGCCAGTGGCTGTCATAGGGCGCCACCTTGACCGCTTGCACCTCACCATCGCCAATGGCCTCAACCACCCCCCAGCCATAACGCAAGGTAATGCCATGGCGCTTGAGGTAAACCAGCATGCTCAGGCCATCAAGGAACAGTTGCGGCTGATTGAGCAGCGCGAGGCTTTCTTTGGCGATACGGCCGAACTCACAGGCTTCATACACCCCGGCCACTTCCACGCCCGCCGCATGCAATTGACAGGCAACCAACATTAACAGCGGCCCCGTACCGGCAATCAGCACCGGGCCTTTGGGCTTGACCACACCGCTTTTGATTTGCAATTGCAGACCGCCGAGCATAATCACGCCGGGGGTGGTCCAGCCCGGAAAGGGCACGCTGCGCTCATGGCAGCCTGCGGACAGCAGCAGCTGCGCGAAGGCAATTTCCTGCACCTGTTCCTCGGCATTCAGCAATTGCAGGCGCTGTTCACCCTGACCGCCGATCACCCGGTGGTTGAGGCGCACATCGACATGCTGGGCAATCGCGGCGAATTCGCCGTGCAGCTTATGCAGTGCGTCTTTGTAACGTTCGCCCAAATAATCGAGCTCCACGCCTTCGCGCAGCGGCCCGCGATAGACGACACCACCCAAGCGTGAGGCTTCTTCCAGCACCGTGCTCTGTACACCGTGCTGCGCCAGTTCAATGGCCGCCGACATACCGGCCGGGCCGCCGCCGACAATCACAGGATTAAGGCTCATCGTGCAGGCTCCTGTTCAGCGACCCGGTTTTGCCCGGTTTCGACTTTCATGCCGGGGCGCACCACGGTCTGACAGGCCCGGCGCTTATGCCGCCCGTCGATGTTGACCAGACAGCAATAGCACACGCCCATGCCGCAATATGCGCCGCTGGCCTGCCCGTGGTCGTTGGCCGACACCTGGCGTACACCTACCGCGTTCAAGACACTGAGTACGGTTTCGCCTTCAGCAGCGCTCACCGCCTGACCATTGAGCAGGATGGTCATATCCGCCTGCATTAAAGGTTGAATGTCGTACTGCCGGTTCAAATCATCCATTTTCTTATGTAGTCCTTTTTTGAACTGCTTAGCGCGGGCCTCCGGCTTTTAGGCAGCCAGAGGTCTTGGTCACTGGGAACCAAGGCCAGAACGTTAGTCGATTGGTGAAAATAAGCATTGATATAAGCCAATAGATCAGCCCCCTTTTTCGAATTCTCGACGCAATGCACTTACACTGAATGCCCTTTGCATGTTGGCGCCCCCCCATGGACCTCGATCTGGCTCGCACTTTCCTTGAGATTGTTCGCTACGGCAGCCTTGCCGGCGCTGCCGAGAACTTGCACGTAACCCAGACTGCCGTCACGGCGCGGGTGCAAAAACTCGAAAGCCTGCTGGGGGTGACGCTGTTCATCCGCAACCGCGCCGGGGCGAAATTAACCCCTGAAGGCGAAGCGTTTGTGGTGTATGCCAACCAGTTGTTGCAAACCTGGGAAGCAGCGCGGCGTGACCTGCCGCGCCCTGAAGGGCTCGACCGGGTGCTGCACATCGCAGGCGAGGTCAGCTTGTGTAACCCGCTGATCCTCAGCTGGACCAAAGCCCTGCGTCAGCACCTCACGTCCCATGCCGTGCGCGTGCAGATCCGGGATGGCGAGCAATTGTTGCGGCAGGTTGAAATGGGCTTGCTGGACGCCGCACTGGTGTACCGGCCCGCGTACTGGCCAGGGGTGCAGGTGGAGCAACTGCTGGAAGAAAAGCTGATCCAGATACGCCGCCCCGCGATGCCCGATCCCTATGTGTACGTGGATTGGGGCGACGATTTTCGCCTTCAGCATGATGCCGCCTTGCCGGAAAAGGCGCGGGCCGCCATCAGTTTCAACCTCGGGCCAGTCGCGCTGCATTACATCCTTGAGAACGGCGGCAGCGGCTACTTCCGCACGCGCGTGGTGCAAAGCTACCTCAACAGCGGCGCACTGGAACGGGTACCCAAAGCACCTGAATTCAGTTACCCGACCTACCTGGTGTATTCACGCGAGCGCGATTGCTCGGCCTTGCAACAGGCACTGGAATTGCTGCGCGACATCGTCAAGCTGGACAGTGACTGGTCGCAGCGCTGGGGGCCGGAAGTTTGATCTGCCCTGCGCCTTGATGAAACCTCAGGCACCTGAAACCTTTCAGCTTTGCAGCGGCCGCGCTATCCCTTAGGCTGCTGCAACGCTGAATAACAATGACAACACAGGTGACCCATGTCCGACCTTACCCGCACCGACGCTGGCTGGATGGCGTGCAGTGCCCACCACCGCTGGCTGGAAGACGAAGGACGGCGGCTGGTGGACTTCGCCCGCGCCGCCCGCGTGGCTGATGGATTTGCCCGCCTCGACCCATTTGGCCAGCGCCCCGACAGCGCCCGTGCCGATACCATGACCACGGCACGCATGGTTCACAGCTTCGCCCTCGCCCACCTGCAAGGCCTGCCCGGCTGTGCTCAGTTGATTGATCACGGGCTGGCGGCGCTGGCAGGTCCGTTGCGCGATGCCCGTCATGGGGGCTGGTTTGCCGTCCCGCACGCGCAGACCGGTAATAACCGCAAACAAGCCTATCTGCATGCCTTTGTAGCACTGGCCTTCAGCTCGGCAGCGGTGGCCGGCCGACGGGGCTCTGCCCAGTTACTGGGGGATGCAGTGGCGCTCTTGGAAGGCACATTCTGGAACGAAGCCGAAGGGGCGTTACTGGAGTCCTTCGCGGACGACTGGAGCGAGTGCGAGGCGTATCGCGGCGCCAACAGCAACATGCACGGCGTCGAAACCTTTCTGGCGCTGGCCGATGTACTGGACGAAAACCTGTGGCTGGACCGCGCTTTGCGTATCGCCGAGCGGGTCATCCATGTCCAGGCAGCTCAGGCCGGGTACTTGCCGGTCGAACACTTTGATGCGCAATGGCAACCGCTGCCCGACTACAACCGCGACAACCCGGCCGACCCCTTCCGCCCTTTCGGCAAAACCCCTGGCCACGCCTTTGAGTGGGCGCGTCTGTTGTTGCATCTGGAAGCGGCGCGCACTCGACGCGGCATGCCAACGCCAGACTGGCTACTGAGCGATGCCCGGCAACTGTTTCACAGCGCGTGCCAACATGGCTGGAATGCCGATGGGCAGCCCGGCGTGGTGTACACACTGGATTGGGATAACCGACCGGTGGTGCGCGAACGTCTGCACTGGACAGTGGCCGAAGCCTCGGCCGCGGCTGCGGCGTTATGGCAGCGCACGGGGGAAGTGGAATATGAACAGTGGGGTCAGTGCTTCTGGGCGTTTATCGACCAGTACCTGATCGATCGTCAGCACGGCAGCTGGCATCACGAACTGGACCCGAACAACCAGCCTTCAGCGCGCATCTGGTCGGGCAAACCGGACTTGTACCACGCGTATCAGGCCACCCTGCTGCCCCGCCTTCCGTTAGCGGTCAGTCTGGCCTCAGCCCTGGCACAACAGCCCGGACGCCAGCACGCCCAAACCGACTAAGACGGCCAACAGGGCGTGTTGCAGGGCTTTGTGCCGGGTGAAGAAGGAACGCCCGTTCAACATGCGTTGCACCTGCTTGAGCAAGTCGGGGTCGGTCGCGCGCGCTCGCGGGTTGAAACTCAGCGCATTGGCGACGCGCTGCCATGCCGCCAGATGCGCGGGGTCTTCAGCCAGCCAGGCCTTGAACACCTGACGCTCTGACGGGCAGGCATGACCGGACTCAAGCAGCAACATCCACTCAACAGCTGCACGGGTTATGGGGTCAACGCTGCTTTTGCTCATAGGGACTGCGCCACTCGAACAACTCATAAGATAACCGGACTTAAATAGTAATAAGTCGCATTATCGGGATATCAGTATGAATTGCAAGGTGGCGCAGGCTGCAGGGGCATGACAGACACGTCTGTTTTTGCCGCCTGCACAATCAACGGCCGCCAGCCATGTCCACAAAGGTGCCCGTGGCGTAAGACGCTTTGTCGGACAGTAGCCAGACAATCGCCTCCGCGACCTCCTCCGGGCGCCCGCCCCGGCCCATGGGGATCATGGGCTCCAGCTTGCTGACACGGCCCGGATCGCCGCTCAAGGCGTGGAAGTCAGTAAAGATGTACCCCGGCCGCACAGCGTTGACCCGGATACCCTCGCCCGCAAGCTCTTTGGACAGGCCGATGGTGAAAGCGTCCAGCGCACCTTTGGAAGCCGCGTAGTCGACGTATTCGCCCGGTGACCCCAGCCGCGCCGCCACCGAAGACACATTGACGATATTGCCGCCTTGGCCGCCATACCGGGGCGACATGCGCAGCACTGCATGCTTGGCGCACAGGATCGGGCCTAACACGTTGGTTTTAAGGGTATGCAGCACGCGGAACTCGGACATCTCTTCCAGCCGCGACTTGTGTCCGACCGTACCCGCATTGTTGACCAGCGCCGTCACCGGCCCCAGCTCCTGGTCAACCCGCAGGAACAGGCTGATGACTTCATCTTCGTTGCTGACATCGGCCCGCACACTGATTGCCTGCGCGCCCAGTGCGCGCACCTGCTCCAGCACCTCATGCGCCGCCGCGTCGTCCGCCAGATAATTGATACAAATCTTGTAGCCCTGCCGGGCAGCCAACAATGCCGTTGCTGCACCAATGCCACGGCTGCCACCGGTGATCACGATGACTTTGTCCATAAATACGCGTTCCCCATTCACGGTGTAAACCTGCGGCCAGAATAACCGGGCCGCACGCCTTTGTCAGTGCGCGGCGTCAGGGACCCCTGCTGTTTGCTGAACGCGGTGGATATCGGCCATGAACTGTTGCGCAGGCTTTGGGTGCCCCAACAGATAGCCCTGCAAAGCATCGCAGCCCAGCGTGGTGAGGAAACTTTGCTGGGTGTCGGTCTCGACCCCCTCAGCCACAATCCGCAGGCCCAATGCCTGACCCAGCGCGACAATGGCCGACACAATGGCCGCGTCATCACTGTCGTGCTCCAGATCACGGACAAAACCGCGGTCAATCTTGAGTTCGTTGGCGGGCAAGCGTTTGAGGTACATCAAGCTTGAATACCCGGTGCCGAAATCGTCGATGGACAAGTCGACGCCCATCAGGGACAGCTGTTGCAACACGTTCATGCTGGCATCCGCGTCGCTCATGGCCGTGGTCTCGGTAATTTCCAGGGTCAGGCTGTTCGCTGGCAATTGATGGCGGGCCAACGCACACGCCACGCTGTCGACCAGCCCCTTGTGACAAAACTGCAACGCCGACAGGTTCACCGCAACCCGCCAATGGCTGTAACCCTGATCGAACCACACTCGCATTTGGCGACAGGCCTCATTGAGTACCCACTCACCGATGGGGATGATTAAACCGGTTTTTTCCGCTACGCCGATAAACGCATCAGGCATCAACAGCCCTTGCTGCGGATGCTCCCAGCGCAACAACGCCTCGGCTCCCACCGGCTGGCCGTTGCTGGCATCAATCTTGGGCTGATAGTGCAAACTGAACTGCTGTTGCGCCAGCGCTTGACGCAAGTCCTGCAGCAATTGCAATTGCTTGCGCGCATTGGTGTTCATCGACACATCAAAAAAACTGTAACCGTTCTTGCCCGCGCCTTTGGCGTGGTACATCGCTGCGTCAGCGTTCATCAACAGTTCTTCAGCGCTGACGCCATTGCCGGGGTACAGCGCAATGCCAATGCTGGCGGAGATTTGCAGTTGATGCTCGTCCACCTGAAATGAACGCGACAGCAGACTGACTTGCCGCGCAGCCACCTGCGGTGCATCGTTGGCTTCGGCCAGGCGCACCAGCATCACAAACTCATCGCCGCCGATGCGTGCCAGCGTGTCCTGCCCCCGCAACTGTTGACGCAACCGCTGGGCCACTTCGCGCAGCAAACGATCGCCCAAGTGATGACCAAAGGCATCGTTGACCGGTTTGAAACCATCCAGGTCAATGAACATCAATGAAAAACAACCGCCCTGTTCCGCCACTTTGCGCTGGGCCTGCCTGATGCGGTCGGCCAGCAGGATGCGATTGGGCAACCCGGTCAGGTTGTCATGCAAGGCAAGCTGGGTCAGTTCTTCATTGGCCAGGGTCAGCGATTGCGCCAGTGCCGCGGTGCGGGCATCGAGTCGGGCATCAAAAATCGAGGTCAGCAGTGCGATGGTCATGACTGCAAGGCTCGCCACCAGTACCAGATTGTCGAGCCCCTTGGCGCTCAGGCCATTCAGGGCTGCGCCGCAAAAACTGCCTTCAGGAAAACTGGCCGCCGCCATGCCGGTAAAATGCATGCCGACAATTGCCAGGCCCATGACGACTGCTGCCCCAGCCCGAGCCAGGCGCACATAGGGTGTTTGTTGACGCAAACGGAACGCAATCATCAACGCTGCCGCTGACGCCGCCACCGCGATCACCAGCGATAAACCGAACAACGCAGGGTCGTAGTCGATCCCCGGCTGCATGCGCAACGCCGCCATGCCGCTGTAGTGCATGGCGCTGATGCCCGCGCCCATGATCAGGGCACCATAGAGCAGTTGCAGCGCTGGCAGCCGCGGCTGACTGACCAGCCACAAGGCAAAACCCGATGAAAGAATCGCCACCAGCAACGACCACACGGTCAGCCCGAGGTCGTAGCCCAGTTCAATCGGCAAGGACAGCGCGAGCATGCCGATGAAGTGCATCGACCACACGCCAAACCCCATCGCCAATGCACCGCCACCTATCCATAGGTAAGCTGCACGGCCGTTCGCCGTGGCGATGCGACCGCTCAGGTCAAGGGCAGTGTAGGAAGCAAGAATGGCCACACACAAAGAAATTAGAACCAACGCGGGGGAGTAACTTGCCAAAACCATGGACCTTCTGCAGAGCGCAAGCCGAACGGCATCCATGCACAGTGAAAAGTGCGCGATTGTACTGATTCCATGGGCAAACGCACGCACAGACATAGGCTAATTGCCAGCATCTGACGAGCTGGCCGTTGCCCGTTCCGGATCAATCGCCGCAAGCCGGTGGATGAAGCCGAAAATCACGCCTGGCATGCTCGATATAACGCGCCACCACAGCCGACTTTTCAAAGCGCCGGTGGATCAACGACAGCCACGAGGTGACGTCACAGCCCTCGATCTGCCGATAAACCACCCCTGGCAAGCTGATCTGCCCGACTACCGAGGCAGGCACCACCGCGACTCCCTGCCCCAGCGACACCAGCGCGATCACCGCCACCAGCCCGCCGGGTTGCGGGCCAAGCCTGGGCGCGAAACCGCCTTGACTGGCTACCTGCAACGTCCCGCTGATTTGCTCGGGCAACACAAACGTTTCGTTTTGCAGGTGTTCGGGGCTGATGACCTTTAAACGTGCCAGCCATGCGTGCGCCGCCAGCGCCAAGACAAAGCCTTCTGCATTCAGACGAACCGCCTCCACCCCGTCGGGCAACGCCATGGGCGAGCGCACATAGCCAATATCGAAGCGGCCTTCAGCCACCATCGTTGGCAAACTCGCCATGGCGGCCTCACGTACCGACAGGCTGACTTCGCCTGATTCGCGGCAAAAGCCCTGCACTTGGCGCTGTAAAACCCCGGAATAGACTGCGGACGCCACATACCCCAACTCGATATGCCCGGTCTCGCCGCGACCTGCCCGCTGTGCGTGGCGCCGGGCCCGTTCGAACTGACTCACCGTGGCCTGGGCCTCAGGCAATAACGCCTCGCCGGCCTGGGTCAGGCTTACCTGACGTTGCTCGCGCACAAACAGACGCACCCCCAACTCGGCTTCCAGATCCTGCACTTGCCGACTCAGGGTAGGCGGCGCAATGCCTAGCACCTCGGCCGCGCGGGTGAAATTGCGTTGCTGCGCAACCGCCAGAAAGTAGCGGAAATGACGTATGTCCATGGGTGCATTAGCTCATAGGTAATGAAGTCCCGGTCGATGCCTAACCGACCCGTGCTGGCACCGCGTTAACCTGTGCCGACCGTCACACTAGAGAGCCGCTTCCATGTCCGTCAAATTACGACCTACCGTGCCGCTCAGTCACTTCACGCAGCCGCTCGTCCGCCGCATTGCCTCACAGGCAATCCTGAGGGTGTGCAGGGCGTTCCGGCAATGAAACCTGTCAGCCCGCGCCTGACCCTGCTGAGCGCCTCCGGCGTCTGCGCCCTGATCGTGCTCGACACCAACATTGTGGCCGTCACCTTGCCGAGCATCGCCCAAGACCTGGGGGCCAATTTTGTCGACATCGAATGGGTCGTCAGCGCCTACATGCTGGCGTTCGCCGCACTGTTATTACCGGCAGGAAGCATTGCCGATCGCTTTGGCCGGAAAAAGACCCTGCTCTGGGGCCTGAGCATTTTTATCCTCGCCTCCATCGGCTGCGGGGCCGCACCCACCACCTTGCTGCTGGACATCGCCCGCGCCATCAAAGGTGTCGGTGCCGCGCTGCTGCTGACCTCCGCGCTGGCCTCGATCGGCCACGCGTTTCATGACGAGGTGGAACGTGCCAAGGCCTGGGCGTTTTGGGGCGCGTGCATGGGGGTGGCCATGACGGCCGCCCCCACGCTCGGCGGCCTGATTACCGAATACCTGGGCTGGCGCTGGATTTTCTACCTCAACCTGCCCGTGGGCCTGCTCCTCATGGCGCTGGTCAACCATGCCATCGCTGAATCCCGTGACCCGCAATCCGCGCGGCTCGACCCGTGGGGCAGCCTGGTGTTCAGCGCCAGCCTGTTGTGCCTGATCTGGGGCTTGATCGAGGCCAATCGCATTGGCTGGAACAGCCCGTTGACCTATGCACGGATCGTTGGCGGGTTGCTGCTGCTCGGGCTGTTTGTGTGGGTCGAGTCGATGCAAAAGCGCCCGATGATCGACCTGCAACTGTTCCGCCATCCACGCTTTATCGGCGCCCTGCTCGGCATGTTCGCCTACGCGGGTTGTGCACAGGTGATGATGACCCTGCTGCCGTTTTACTTGCAGAACGGCCTGGGGTTCAGCGCCATCTATTCAGGGCTGGGCATGTTGCCCTTCGCTGTGACCATGTTGATTGGCCCGCGCATTGGCGCCCGCCTAGCCATGCGCTACAGCCCGGCCACCCTGATGGCAACCGGGCTGACACTGGTGGGCTGCGGCAACCTGCTCAGCGCCTGGGCGGTGGAGCACGGCGGCTACCTGAGTTTTGCCCTGACCACCGCCGTGACGGGCGCAGGCGCCGGTTTGCTGAATGGCGACACGCAAAAAAACATCATGGCCTGCGTGCCACGCGACCGTGTAGGCATGGCCTCGGGCATGAGCACCACCATGCGTTTCAGTGCCATCGTGCTGGCCATTGGCGTGCTCGGCGCCTTGCTCGGCAGTCATGCTGAACAGCGCCTGCATGCCAGTCTCGTATCCGTTGCCCCGCAATGGATTGATCAAACCCATGCCATCGCGTCACGGGTGGTGGCGGGTGATCTGCGCGGCGCAGTGAGCGCATTGCCCCTGTCGGCCCAACCCCTGATTCAGACGCTGGCCACTGAGGCCTTTGTAAGCGGGTTCAGTGTGGTGTTGTGGGTCGCCGGGTGGCTGGGGCTACTGGGCGCATTGGTGGTGGGTACGTTAATGCGCAAGCCGATCCCGCAACTGACGCTCGTCACCCGGCCCCTTTAAAGCCCGTGCAGGGTTTGAGCATGCGAAAAGCCGTTGCACCTGACGCCCGGCTGAACATGAAGAAATATTAAGAAACGTTTCAGCTATTTGCGGGCAAAATGTGCTCACCGCTGTGAAGGCTAATCAGGTGACGGTATGACCCGCATTTTGACCATTGAAGACGATGCCGTGACGGCGAAAGAAATCGTGGCTGAATTGAGCAGCCACGGCCTCGATGTCGATTGGGTGGACAACGGCCGGGAAGGTCTGGTGCGCGCCGTCAGTGGCGACTATGACTTGATTACCCTGGACCGCATGCTCCCCGAGCTGGACGGACTGGCGATTGTCACGACCCTGCGCACCATCGGCGTCAGCACCCCGATTTTGATGATCAGCGCCCTCTCCGATGTGGACGAGCGCGTGCGCGGGTTGCGTGCCGGGGGCGACGACTACCTGACCAAGCCGTTCGCCAGCGACGAAATGGCGGCCCGGGTCGAAGTCCTGCTACGGCGCAAAAGCCCCGCCGACAAATATGAAACGTCGCTGCGGGTGGCTGACCTCGAACTCAACCTCATCACCCGCGAAGCCAGTCGCGCCGAACAACAGCTGAGCCTGCTGCCCACCGAGTACAAATTGCTTGAGTTCCTGATGCGCAATACCGGGCAAATTCTCTCGCGCATGATGATTTTCGAAGAGGTCTGGGGCTATCACTTCGACCCGGGCACCAACCTGATCGACGTGCACATCGGGCGTTTGCGCAAAAAGATTGACCCGCCGGGCCAGGTGCCCCTGATTCGCACCGTCCGAGGCTCGGGTTATGTCATTGCCGAACCCCTCTAAGGGCTGGCGTTCTTCCAGCAGCCGTTTGCTGGCGCTGTACAGCTTTCTGTTCGTGGCCTGGAGCTGCATCTTGATGGGCGTGCTGTATTACGAGGTGTCGGATTACCTCGGCAATCTGGCCAAGCATTCATTGATGCAGCGCCAACACCTCTTTTCACGCTTTCAGGGCGAACAGTTGGACGAGGCGCTGGCCACCAGCCTGACGTTTGATTTGCGAACAGTGGATGCGTATGGACTGTTCGATGCGCAACAGCGCCACCTCAGCGGGCCGATCCAGGTAATACCCGCCGACCTGCCCCTGGACGGCCAGATCCATGAACTGAGCACTTGCGTCGACGCCGACGACCCCAACCTGCCGCAAGACAGCTGCGACGCCGTGGCCACACAAACCCACGATGGCCGCTGGCTGGTGCTGGTGCGCGACAACGGCTCACTGTTCGCGGTCACACGGATCATTTTGCATGCGCTGTTTTGGGGACTGTCGCTGACCATCATCCCCGGCATTGCAGGGTGGCATTTACTGCGACGTCGCCCCTTGCAACGCATCCGGGCGATTCAGGCCAGTGCCGAAGCGATCGTCGCAGGGGATTTGACCTATCGCTTGCCGCTGTCCAACCGGCGTGACGAACTGGACATGTTGGCGGCCATCGTCAACGCCATGCTCGACCGCATCGAACGGCTGATGCACGAAGTCAAAGGCGTGTGCGACAACATCGCCCACGATTTGCGCACCCCGTTGACCCGTTTGCGTGCGCAACTGTATCGCATCCAGCAGCAAGCCCCGGAAGGATCGCCCGAGGCCGTGCAAATGGATCAAGTGATCGCTGAAACCGACACCTTGATGGCGCGCTTTCGCGGGTTACTGCGTATTTCCGAACTGGAAGACCATCAACGCCGCTCGGGCTTTGTACAACTCGACCCGCAGCCGCTGCTGCAGGAGCTGTATGACTTCTACCTGCCGCTGGCTGAAGAAGGCCAGGTCACCTTGTTGCTGGAGGCACCGCCGCCATTACCGGGCCTGAACGGGGATCGCGCGCTGCTGTTTGAAGCGCTGGCCAATTTGTTAAGCAACTCGATCAAGTTCACCCCGTCCGGTGGTGAGGTGACACTGCGCGCCGTCAACGATCAAGGCAGCGTGCGCATCGACGTGCTCGACACGGGCCCCGGCATTGCGGAAGCTGAGCGTGAAGCGGTGTTCCAGCGTTTTTACCGCAGCGACGACCAGCACGGCGGCTTTGGCCTTGGCCTGTCTATCGTCGCGGCCATCGTCAACCTGCATGGTTTCAGCCTCGAGGTGGACAACCGCCCCGGTGGCGGCGCCAGACTCAGCCTGCATTGCCGGCAACGCCTGATCAGCGCTCAACCACGACCTTGGGTCGTGTAGTCGCTGCTCAAAGACGAGGGGGCGCCCTCCCCTCATCGCATCCCATCTTTACACTTCTGTCGACACACTTTGGCACAGATTTTTCTTGTCTATCCGTGTTCGCAATTTTTCAGCCGGAAATTCAGCCCCGGCGTGCGCAACCCGCACCATTTGCAAACACGGACGGTAAAGCCGTCCACATTCAGTGCAATGACGGGCCAAAAGTCACGTCAATACGCGGTTGTTATAAAGGAATATGAACCATGTCGGATGTGTGCACCGTTTCACGCTTGACCCTCTGTCCCGCCTCCCCGCGCCCCTTCAGTGCGCGATCCTGCCCTTGTAGCGCGGGCATCGACACGTAGCCCTTAACGCCCTCGATGTACCCGGGGGCTGTAAAGACGCACACAGCACGTAGCTGAATCTCAGCCCGTACGTGGCAGCGCTTCTGTGCGCCGCCAATGCCACTCCTTTTGCTCAAGAAAAGGCAGCTTGTCATGTCTGATGTTGACGCTATAACCGTTCCGCCAAAACGGCCATGGGCCTTTGTCTGGCATTACATTCGCCTTTATCCCGGCTGGTATTGGGGCATCGCCTTGTTGCAAATCGGCGCCGCCATGACCGCGACCCTGATGCCCTATGCCATTGGCCGCATCACCGGCGCCGTCAGCGATGGCACGTGGGACAGCGTTGACCTGTGGCACGCCAGCCTGCCTGCGTTGGGGCTGCTTTTTGGCCTTGCCATGGCTCAAATGCTGTTCGCCCGTGGCGCAACCTTGTGCATGATCATGGTTCGCCCGCAGCAGAAGATCCGCATCATCCGCGAACTGTTTGCCTATCTGCAGCAGCATTCACCGCGCTATTTCAGCGAGCACTTCGCAGGCAGCCTCGCCCACCGCATCAGCGAGGGCAGTATAGGTTTGCTGGAAATCACCTGGTCACTGGTGGTGGAAATGTTGCCGATTCTGGTGGTGTTGATCACCAGCCTGGTGTTGCTGACCCTGGCCTCGCCCTGGCTGGGGCTGGGTTTGTTGCTGTGGGTGGGCACTTATGGGTGGCTCGCATTTGTCCTGTCACGCAAGGCCCAGGTCCTGGCGGGAGCCCACGCGCAGGCACGCAGCATTACCACCGGCAAGATTGTCGATGCGGTGGGCAATTTGAACAGCATTCGGCTATTCGCCCGCCAAGGGTTTGAACTCGATTACCTGACCCGCTACCAGACCGCAGAAAAACAGGCCGCCCAGCGTTCGTTCTTCTACCAGGAAAAGATCCGCCTGTTACAGGACAGCCTGTCGGTGGTACTGCGCGTGGGGCTGGTGGCACTCGCTTTGTACCTGTGGCAGGCGGGCATGATCGATGTCGGGCAACTGGTGATGGTCGCCACGCTGGGGTTGATGATCGTGGCGCAGTGCAGCTTTTTGAGCATGCAGTTCATGCATTTTTTCGAATTCATTGGCAACATCGAAAACAGCCTCGACACCCTGTTGCAACCCCACGAAATGCCCGACCGCGAGAACGCCTCTCCTGCACAGATCGAGAAAGGCTCGATCCACTTTCGCGATGTGAGCTTTGGCTATACCCCGGACAAACCCCTCTTCAAACACTTCAACCTCGACATTCGCGCTGGTCAACGCGTGGGCATCGTCGGGTTTTCGGGCTCTGGAAAATCGACCTTGTTAAACCTGCTGCTGCGCGCCTACGACCCGCAAAGTGGCACGATTGAAGTCGATGGCCTGGATATTCAAGGCATGACTCAACCCTCGCTGCACAATCACATCGCGCTTATCCCGCAGGAACCGGGGCTGTTTCATCGTTCCCTGCGCGAGAACATCGGTTATGGCGACGTGAACGCCAGCGATGCGCAGATCATCCTCGCGGCCAAGCGCGCACACGCCCATGAATTCATCATGCAAATGCCCGACGGTTATGACGCGCTCATCGGCGAGCGCGGGGTCAAACTGTCAGGTGGTCAGCGCCAGCGTATTGCCATCGCCCGTGCACTGTTGAAAAACGCGCCCATCATGGTGCTTGATGAAGCGACTGCGAGCCTCGACTCCGAAACGGAAAGCCTGATTCAGGGCAGCCTTGACGACATCATGGCGGACAAAACCGTGCTGGTCGTCGCGCACCGACTGTCGACCATCGCGCACCTGGACCGGATTGTGGTGCTGGAAAATGGCCAAATTGTAGAAGACGGCAATCACAGCCAATTACTTGAACTCCGCGGGGTGTACTACCGGCTTTGGCAACGCCAGTCTGACGGTGTATTAAATGAAAGCGCTGATGAAAAATATGACGCCTGGGTTAGTTAATCACCCTCAACCCCGCCATGAATAAACTTTAAAAAATAAAAACCGGCATGAATACACCCGACTTTTTACGTCTGCATCATCCGCAACGGCCTCGCCTTTGGCACGCGCCAATGTTCAATGGCTGTTCTTTCAACAACGTCGGGGCGACTTGAATGCGCCTGCAAGATTAATAGGCAGCCCTAACCGGCTCACTTATGTTTCAGGCTTATTTAGCCCACACCCTGTAGATATTAAGGCACTCGATAAAGCAGCGTATTCAACGCCACCTCCAGGCCTCTTTTTAATAGAAGGCGGTATCAATGGCACCGCAATCGCACACGTTCCGGAAAACCCCTTCGGCCGTGAGTCTGGCTAAACGACGCGCGCTTAGACGCTTATACACTGACGCTATACCCATAACAGCTTTGTAAGTGCACTGTTTTCATACAGTAACTGGTCATATTGGTGCACCCATCAACACCGCATTAAGGGGCAAGTAAGATTGTCCAACAATGGCAATTACACTCACTAGAGTTTGGCACATTCATGCTTATTAAAACGGTACTGCTCGGCCCCGCAATGGCGTTAATTGATAAGCTCTTTATTGAATCAGTTCGCACTTTTCACTGATTAATATATCTGACACCGTGCATTCACCTTGGTTGGCACAGCCATTGCTTGTAACAAATAGAAATAGGTTTAAACGCCTGACAAGATCGGACCATTCAACCCTGTAGCACACAACAAGGAGTGTATATGAAACCGTTTTTTATCAGCCCTTGAGGCCCTTCGATCAATGAACAGTCATTGATCGGTTAATGATTGATTCAACCGTTAAGGATGCTCCGATCAACTTGTCGTGCAGCCGCGGCAAGTTGCAATTTTCCAGGCACCTACAGCGTCATTGGACGAAAAGTGACCGAAAAATCATGTACGGAGAGCTTTTTCGACCGGTTCTCCGTGTT
>NZ_JAAQWY010000048.1:0-16943 GCF_012985765.1 Pseudomonas sp. WS 5071
AGTAACTTGTTCAGCAGGGCAGCTTTACGCTCAGGTGAATAGCTCGACATTACAGCTCTCTTTGACGCCCCCGATCTATCGTTTTGATAAATCAGCTCAGGCGACAACTAGCCTGACACCGGGGGATTCCGTGCTGCCTCAGTTTGTCTCGAATCTGGAAATATGGTTCGCCCATTTTTACGAATGGTTTTGCATCGTAGGATCGAGCTATCACACACCCGTCGTTGTTGCTGAGTACTACGATTGGGGTCTTGGCCAGATCTGGTCTAAAGACGCGCTCACAGCTCGCATAAAATGAGTTGCAATCGACCAGCGCAAACACTTTTTCACTGTGCATGATCGCGCACACTGAAGCGGACCACTCCCCAAACTAGAAAGTCGTCACCTTCGAGAATGTATCTCGCGGGATAAGCTGGGTTTTCCGACTTGAGGATTACGACTCCGTCCCGGCGATGCAGCCGCTTGCATACCGGCTCATTGTTCACTGCGGCAATGATGATATCGCCATGCTCCGCGTCACGCCCTCGATCCACGATGACGACGTCACCCGAGAAAATACCGGCGCCCTGCATGCTGTCGCCTTCCACTTTGACCAAATAGACGTGGGGGGCTCGCAGATCGAACAGCTCATCAAGAGAAATAATTTTCTCTAAGTGATCGGATGCCGGGGATGGAAAGCCGGCCGGCACGCGAAAGGAGTAAGAAGGAACCAATGTAGCGCCGCCAGTCGGCGTGCCTAAGAAGGTGATGGTCATAATGTGAAGCCTAGAGAAAACTGTATATATATACAGTTAACCCTTGATTCATCGGCCGGTCAATCCCGGCAAATGGCAATTCCGTCGGGTGGAATCAAAGTTTTCTGCGGCCTCGCGGATCTATAGGTAGGACATTTGAGGCAGGCAATTGCCGCTCCAGATCGGCAATGCCAGGCGACTAGCTGCATGCGCGCTGTTATCTCAAAGCTTTCTCGGCCCGCGCGGATCCAACGAAATTATATTTGACGCAGGCAACTGCCCCTCAAGCTCAGCAATACGGTCATACAGCTCAATGATTTTCGCATCCGCTTCGCTCAATAAGCTTGCGAGTTGATCCCGTTGCCGGGCAACATGCTCAATCCGATCACGCAGGGCGCGGCTTTTCTGACGGGCGAGAAGATTGACCTTGTTCAACGAAGGAGGTCGCACCCCCGCATGTTGTTCCACGTAGGTTTTTATCTCTGCGATGAGACTCGGGAAACGAGATTTCTTTAGCGCAGACGGATCGCTCCCGGCCTCTTTGGCCACATTGTTCTGAGTGACCGGTGTTCCCTTTGGTAGAAGCTGTGGCCTATTGAGCTTCAAGCGCTCAAAAGCATCACGATACTGATCAGCCGCGCTGCGGCGAGTAGGGAGCTCAACGTCCATTTGCGCTCCCTACAACACGACGGAAGCTCTCTACGCTTCGCTGTTGAGCCATCAACGATTCCATTAGCGGACTCCCATCCTGAGCAGTAGCAAGCCGCTCTTTAAGCAAATGTTCAAGATCATCTACCGCGCCCAATCGTTCTGAGTCATACAGCACCTCCGGGCAAGGTTTTGCATCCACTGAATCACCACCCCCGCAATGGGCAATGTTGTCAATTCCGCCGTACGGACAAGGCTCGCGACTCGCACAAACACCAAGAATTATCGGGCGACAGGCGACCGCGCCTTTCTTTGCCAAACCAATCATCCTCTTCGCATCCTCTGGCGAAATCAGCCGAACGATCTCAGCTTTTCGTTTGTCACCATGGGGACTGACAAAACGCTCACTCGTAAGCTGCTGTAACTCTCTTCCAAGCGTCTCGTACATCGTGCGAACGTACAGGGTGTGAGCCTTCTCCTCTAGACGTACCCTTGAGTGATTTTGTCCGTAATAAAGGCTCATTGATCGAGTGACGTGCTTGAGCTGGTACTGAAGCGAAGCATCACTTACGAGCCCTGAAGCTTGCATGTTTACTGCCCCAGTTCTACGCAACTGATGCCACGCCAACGGCCATACAGCGCCCACTTGATACTCCTCCGGCAATGTAGGCGTAGCTAGCCGGGCCAATTTCAAATCCTCAGTCGTGATACGCAATCGCTCTAAATCGAAGAGCTGGTCGAACTGCCTCAAAAGGTCGGAGTATGGCGAAATACTCGGTCTCAGCGAGTGATCATCTTTTTTGCGCACTGGACTCCAGGGCTCGTAATAAGAATCGCTCAAATAACGCCCAGCAAAGCCATTCGCTTCTGAGTGAGAGGCGTGTAATGAGCGGAACAGAGAGATCACCTCCATCGCCCTCACGGCGACCTCCACAGAGGGGGATGTGACCCACAGGGCATCGCGATCAGACAGCGTTTTTGTCGTCTGTCCACGTAACAAAAAAATATCGCCGAAACTCTTGTCGTGCTCGACGTCAAGGCATCCGGTTCGAAGATTCCAGGCTTCTTCGACCCGCATAAGACTGAAGTTAAGGATGTAAGCTAATCCCGCGCGGTTGACCAGTTTCAGATAGCTAGTTAACGCTTTTACTTGCAGGTGGTCACTGCGCCCCACCCAACGTTCAAGTAGCTCAAAAATGCCGAAGCGTTTCGCGGTCTCTGCAAACGCACCGAGAAAACGAAGCCCCGTTTTAGCGCCTAATAACTGCATTTTATGGACACTAAAAGGCGGGGCGTTTAAGCACGCCGTTCTCTCTGAAACCCTCTGGTTATGTTCGTAAGCCGCGAAGCAGAACCGGTAACAGGCTTCAACCTGTTCTCGATGGGACAGGAAGTCATCAAGGCACTCTCGCAGCCTAGTGACTTGATAGCGCCAAATACGTGGCGGGATGTACGGTGTTTGAGAGGTGTGGTGAGCGGGGAAAAGCGCAGCCAGACGGGTTAGAGAGCCTGAATCCAGCAACGTAAACCCTACGGCCTCTCTGGACGCGTAAAGCTCATGCATTAACGTCAGAAACTCGGTTTTTCTCGAGGTCTGAAGAAATGCAGGGATCCGTTCGCATACGCGTGGAAAGTGGCTTAATTCGCTGGCGAGGATTCCTGCCTCTTCGCAAAGAACAAAGAGCCGTCGCATCTGATCGAAACGCGTTTTAAGGGATCTGTAGCCACGAGCGCCGTACGGCCCGTATAGCCACCAGCCAGTGATGATTCGAAGTAAGTTTGCGTTTTTTGAGCTAATGGGCGCCGCTGACTTTTTAACTGGCCCATCACCAAAATTCAGCGTCAGTGGCTTTTTGGCCCATGGATCAAGCCTCCAAATAGGATCACCCCAACGGCTTATTACTTTACCCTGTGCATCAATTACAACCGGCCAATCAGGTGGCGGAGGCCAGCTCTCTGGACGGTAATTCGATGCCCCAGGAACGGAGAGAGGCGACTCGATAGAAAGCCCCAACGTCCTGAGCATATTCATAGGGAAGGCCCCGCTGTAATTTCCGCAAGCCGAATAAATCCGTCCCAAGCAGGGTGATAGTCCTCCTCAGCTATACGAGCCAGTGCCTCTTCAACCCAAAGCCGTCGCACCTCGCTACTTTCTTGAAAGAACCGTAACTTTGCACTCAGACGCTCGATCGCAAGCATCGATGGATGGTCAGTGTCGACAGATCTATCCGTAGAAGCTGGGCGATATCTAGCTAGCTCCAAGCTCTTGAGCATTCGCAAACTACTGAGAGACCAGACGTGATCCTGGCTTTCAATGTCCCGATGATTTACACAGAAAAGGCAACCCGCAGCGTTAATACAATCGGGATCTGGAGAATTGGTCGGAGCATCCACGACGGATTCTGGTATCGGCGCCACACAAGTACCTGGAGCAGGTGAGCAAACGACGGGATCTGCTTGCCGGTGAAATCGAGTGATTTCAATCATCGCAATTTGCGGGTTGGGCTCGGCGTACACACGAATCAAAGTTTCAGCGGTATGCTGTGCGATTTCCGCCACCAGTTCGGGGCGTTGTGACTCACGTAACAGCCAGTTAATACGCGCGCCCCGGAGCTTACGAGGTCGAACGAATCGAACATCGGAAACGGTGCAGGCGCGCGAAACAGCCGTGAACTGAGGAGCTTCTAAAACGAGACGTCCCCCAAGACGAACGAGAGGGAAAAGAAGTCCCTCTAGATCGTCTGGAAACCACGTGTTTCGCCATTTAATGTAGCGTTCGAACCACTCCTTATAGCTTGAGAAAACTTCAAACAGCACTTCACCCTGACGGCGATTTTTGTAAGACCTCACTTGGTAACCATCAAGATGGCTCGTGTAATGGTATTGGTCGATTCGAAGCTGATGCGCCTGCGATAAATTCATGCCGGTTTGTGCGATGAACATAAGCAGCTCGGCTTCGATTCGTAGATTCACCGCCGGGTATCGAGTCTCGATTGAAACGTCAGAATTCCGAAGTTCGCGGTTTCGAAGGATGTCCGCAATCTGGAATTTGGTTTGAGGTCGAATCCGTCGTGACGCTTCCTTCTCTGTATCGCGCAGGCGGCACCAAATAGGTATCGTCGAACCTGACCGCAATTCCACTTGGATGGGAAGTGGCCCCGTCACGGCTTCATAGGTTAGGGCGATACAGAGGTCGGCAATGAACTGCCCGAATAAAAAGCTCTCTTCTAAGCTTTGCTTACCAGTGCTCCCATTACCTGCCCTTCCATTGCCTCTAGGCTTGCGAATTCGGGTGCTGTACAGAAGCGTCGAGCTTCGGCGTAGAACTCGGTCGAGCATCGTCGCGGTTAAACTTGCCGCGTCGTATAACGATCCGGCAGTTAGGTATCCTTCCACGCGATGACGCTGTAGAAGATGTTCAGCCCACCCCAGGTATTCCTCCGCGACCGTATCAATGGTCAAAGGACGCTCGCACTGATCCACCCACTGAAAAAACTTCCTCAACGCGCCAATCTTGTTATTTGCCGAAAAGCGGCTCCCCCCGCCGACAAGGTCGTCGGTCAAACAGTCATGGAGCCCCTTCACAAGCTCTACTCGCTCCAGCAAAGGATCACCTAAAGCACCTGATGTGATTTTACTGCGTACAGTCTTCACCTTTGCCTCAGCACCACCGCTGTATAAAAGTGGTGCCAGATCCCAGGGCGTCTCATTTTTCGCGTACTCAAGCACTGGAAACGTTAGGTCTGAAAACGTTAGGTTATTCATTGCTTGCTCCCTGCATCGAAGCAATACCTGTAAACGCAGCCATGAAGCTGTTCGCAATGGCCTGCTTAGCGGGTGCGGCCTGCACAAATTTGATGTATTTGAAGGTGGTAGCCTCCGAATTTGGCCCGTGAAGCAATGCGTTGCTGACCGTCGCAATCACTATCGCCACATCAGTGCAATTTGCTAAAGCGAGCCTAGCTAGCTCAGTTCCAAAGGTGCATCGCGATTGGTGGAAGCGAAATTTCCTGAGCGCTTTGATGCCCGACGCGATACCTAATTTTCTAAGCGATGACATTTCAACGTTTATGGCCGAAGACTGATCACTGTCGCGACGTCCGAAAGGGTTTCCGAATCGTGTCAAGAACACTAAGTCTTGATGCTCGCCAGCAGCAGATGCCTCGCGAGTCAACCTGCGAAGACTCTTGGTGTACTCCAGGACTTCTGAACACAAAGCTTCGGGAATCCATACCTGGCCAGTTACTCCAAATTTGGTATGCACGGGTGGGGACGCACCTGGCCCTACGGATATCAGAAATAGACCTTTAGCAGACGGATCGTGTAAGGCACGCTCCAACGTATCAATACGAAGGTCACAGATCGTTCCCAGTCGCATACCCGTAAAGAAACCTAGAGCCAACATCAGATAAAGCTCGGGTGAGGCGTTCTGTTTTGCGAAATCAAGAATGGCGTCTCGATCAGCCGCAGACACAGGAAGTAGCCCACCTTCCAATGTGACCCCAATGCGTTTTCGGTTTGGAATACCCAGATCGGTGGTGGTGCCAGCTAGCGTTCGCTCGAAGCCAACCTGGTCAAAGTATTTGATGAAATAGCGCTTGTCTTTCCACAGAGGCAAAAGCGGGTTTAGGAGGCCACGCCTCCTAACCCACTTGTAGAAACTGATGCAGTTACGCATGTACTCGGAAGCCGTGGCAGGACTGATATGACCAGCATCACGAGCCTTGATAAGCGCCCCACGGTACTGAACAAGACATCGATCAGCCTTTCGAGGCGGAAACTCAAACCATTGAAGCCTGCGACTCTCCAAAAATTTCGCGTAGTTCAACAGCCCATTCAGGTTGCTAGAAACGGTCTTCAGGATTGCCTCACCATTGGTGACTCTCTCCATAGCCCAGAGATTGGCTTCTCTCCAGGGCAAGCCGTCTTCCCAGAATATTTGTGGTAGTCCTTCGATCACTACACGGGAGCTATTCAGCGAGTAGGTAATCAGGCGGTCTTTGACAGAAAGGTCATGCGGACTGAAGTGAATGTGCTCAACGGTAGCCAAGGGATATCTCTGTAAAAACAAGCGTCAATGTCCATAGATGCCCCATTTACTTTGGGCGTCCACAGTATGCAACTTATTCTTATCGATGCTGTACACCTCGACGGCAGGGACTTGAGCTTCGATCAGGCTCATCACCCGCTCACTCATGTCGCCGTACAACGCGTAGTTCGAAGAGAACGCTATGATCCCCTGCTGCTCCAGTTGTTGCTTGATCTGAAAATAAGGCGCGCCCATTTTTATATGCGGTTTGGCGTCATAACTACGGGCAATGACGCAACCATCATTGTTGCTCAGCACCACGATCGGCACCTTTGCCAGGTCCGGCCGAAACACGCGCTCACAGCTTGCATAAAAGCTGTTGCAGTCAATCAGGGCAAATACCGGTCGGGGCTCAGTGGCCATGATTGCGTACCGTGTGGGTAATCACGCCCCAAATCGAAAGCTCATCACCTTCCATGATGTAGCGATTGGGGTATTTGGGGTTTTCAGAGACCAGCATGACCGTTTTGCCTTTGAACCAAAGCCGTTTACAAATCGGGTCATTGTTCAGTAGCGCCACCACCACATGCCCGTGGGTTGCTTCAATTGCACGATCCACCACGGCCAGATCCCCGGAAAAAATCCCTGCATCCTGCATGCTGTCGCCATCAATAGTGACCAGATACACATGAGCCGCTCGAATATTGAGCGCCTGATCGAGTGAAATATGTTTCTCGACATGGTCAGCCGCAGGCGAGGGAAAACCGGCCGGTACCTTGAACGAACACCACGGACGACGAACACCACCTTCAGCCAGAGGACCCAAAACCGTGAAACCCATGACGCTCGCCTTTCTATTAACTGTATGTTCATACAGTTAACTGCGCCGCAGGCCGAAGGTCAATTTATCTGTAGGAAATTACGACGAGAGGCCATGTAAATCAGACTGATTACAGCAGGTGTTTTCTCCGTGTGAACCGCGCAAATATTACTGCAAAACAATATTTAATTATTGTTTTACAGTCATTTTATCTGCACTTATGATTCGGCCGTCGCACACTTGCCGCGACTCGATTCACCTATATTTCCCACACAAGAAGGATTGTTGAATGAACACAGATCGTTTGGCGAAGTACAGCAAGGTCCTTGCAACCGCAACGTTGGGCCTGGTGGCCCTCATGCTGCTCTCCAATATTGCCTACTGGCTGTTTCCGGATGTGATGAGTCTGTATGGACCTGGCTTCAATCTCACAGCCCTGACCGAAACGCTGGATGCCAATATCCATCAGATGCCTTGGTGGCAGATTACAGGCGGCATTGTCTTGTCCAGTATTCCGCTACTGATCCTGGCCAAGGGGCTGGTGGCGCTGAACGGATTGTTGAAGCTCTACGCCAAGGGTGAGTACTTCGAACCCGAATCAGCCGATTTATTGGGCAAGGTCGGGAAAAGTGTGGGTCTGTGGGTATTGGTCAGCTTCTTGCTCGGCCCTGTACTGAGCGTATGGATCACGATAATGCGGCCTGCGGGGGAGCGTTTGTTTACCGTGAGCTTTGGCCCTTCGGATCTGGTGGCGCTGTTTTTGGCGGCAAGTGTCATGATTGTGGCCCGTAGCCTGCATCGCGCTTGCATGCTGGCACGTGAAAATCAGCAGTTTGTTTGAGAGGTCAAGATGCCCATAGAAATCAAGCTGGATGTGATGCTGGCCACGCGCAAAGTAAAGTCCAAGGATTTGGCGCAGACCATCGGCATCACCGAACAGAATCTCTCACTGCTCAAGCAAGGCAAGGTCAAAGGCATTCGGCTCGGGACACTGGAAGCCATTTGCTCAGCCTTGAATTGCCAGCCGGGAGACTTACTGCATTACCAGGCAGAACCAACCGATTGAGCCAGGTATTCGCTCACGCCACTTAACTACTCGCCCGTTTACTGCTCTTGCGAGCCTAAACGGGCGAAATTTCGCCTATAAAACAACTAGCCGAAATAAAAATCCGGATACCACCATTTGGTAGAAAATAAATCTACCATCCATCAAAAAAACAGAAACAAAAGCAAAATTAAACACGCTGAGCGGCCCTATCATTCCTCATACGTTCATTGAGGAATAACACCTATGCATGATGCCACCCACTACCTGCATTGCGGTCGAGATTCAGAAACTTACGGCGGGCTTATCAATACGCCGGTGTTCCGGGGCTCAACCGTTCTGGCCAAAGATTTCAACAGCTGGGAGGCGAGCAAGAAAGACGGTAACCCATATGCCAACTATGGACGCTTTGGCACGCCGACAACCCGCGCCTTTGAGGAGGCAATCGCCGGGCTGGAAGGCGGTCATGCCAGCCTGGTATTCCCTTCAGGCCTGGCGGCCTGTGTTCATGCCCTGTTGGCATTTGTCAGTGCCGGTGACCATGTACTGATCACCGACAATATTTACGGCCCGACACGTACGTTTGTCAGCACGGTACTGACCCGTCTTGGCGTGGAGGTGGAGTACTTCGCGCCCGCCGTCGGTGCGAATATTGCCCGGCAACTGCGCCCCAATACCCGCGTAGTGTTTACAGAGTCGCCGGGGTCGCTGACGTTTGAAGTCTGCGACCTGCCTGCCATTTGCCAGGCGGCCCATAGCGTGGGTGCTTTCGTACTGCTGGATAACACCTGGGCCTCGCCGCTCTACTTCAAGCCCTTTGCGCATGGCGTGGATGTCTCCATACACGCGGCGACAAAATACATCGTCGGCCATTCGGACGCCTTGCTCGGCGTGGCCACCGCCAATGAACGGGCCTGGCCACTTTTGAAAGCCGGCGCGCATGATTTTGGCCAGACCGCCAGCCCTGATGACCTGTTCCTTGCATTGCGCGGGCTACGCACTCTGCCCGTGCGCCTGCAGTGCCACTGGAGCAATGGGGTCACGCTGGCACACAGCCTTGAACAGCACCCCCTCATCACCCGCGTCATGCACCCCGCACTGCCCAACGATCCCGGTCATGACCTTTGGAAGCGCGACTTTCTCGGTGCCAGCGGTTTGTTCGGTGTAGAGGTCGATACGCAAGACGCGACGGTATTGGGTCGTCTTTTCGATAACCTCAAACTGTTTGGTATTGGTCTGTCGTGGGGCGGTTTCGAAAGTCTTGTTGTGCCCGTCGGGCAACCGGTACGTCAACACACACCCGCGCCGCAGGGGTATCTGATCCGTGTGCATGCCGGGCTAGAGCATATTGACGACTTGTTGCTGGACTTCCAGCGAGCGCTGGACATTGCGTTGCAAAAGCCTTGCGTCGCCGTAGCCTGAACCGGGACTGGCCTATGGGTTATGAAACGTTCAAGGCGCGTAGCGCAGAGGCAGGCTGGTTGAATATTTGATTTGCTCCATGGAAAAACTGGAACTGATGTCCGACAGTCCGGGGACCTTGATGAGCTGTTTATAGACAGCGTCATAGGCAGCCACATCAGGCACTGCAACGCGCAACAAATAGTCCGTGTCCCCGGCCATGCGGTAGACCTCGACCACCTCTTCGATCAAACCCACGGCGGCACGAAAGCTGTCGAGCCATTGCGCATTGTGTTGAGTGGTTTTGATCGACACGAAAACAATCACCCCCACGTTCAGCTTTTTGCCATCCAGCAACGCTACGCGACCGCGGATGATCCCGGCTTCTTCAAGCTTTTGAATGCGTCGCCAACAGGCCGTCGTGCCAAGACCGATCTGCTCGGCGATATCCCCTACCGCACGTGTGCAATCGGTCTGCAGGATTTGCAGAATTGCCCGGTCAAGCTTGTCCATGAGAAGTTGAGGCCTTGTACGGATGAAAGGTAAACAGCATTGAGCAAAAACCCGGCATTCTCAAGCAGCCCGCCCTTCCCGCGCTACCCCGTCCTTGCCTGCCTATCGCCTGATAGCACTCAATGCGGCGCGAGAACTTCGCGCACACCCGGAACAGCGAGTATCTCTTTGATCATTTGATCCGCTATGACACGAGTGACCCCCCGGAACTGAAGCGTGACTGTTTCGGTATCTTTGACCGGCCCTTGCTCGACGATGAATTGCTTGATTTTTTTGGACCGTTCTCCCAGCAACTGTTCCAACTGGCTTAACGACAACGTATTAGACGGTGCAACCAGTTTGACCACCTGGATCTGCACAATGTCCCTGAGCACGCGCTCCATGGGCCGGATAGCGATCAGGATGATCAAAATCAGAAACGTTGCCGCAGTGCCCAACACATACAGTCCGCCTCCTACTGCCAGGCCGATGGCTGCGACCGCCCATAAGCTGGCGGCCGTAGTCAGGCCCTTGATGACCTCACCGCGCATCAGGATCGATCCGGCCCCCAGAAAGCCGATCCCCGAGACCACCTGTGCGGCAATTCGCGAAGGATCCAGCTGCGTGCCCGGCATGGTCAGCGCCTGCTGAAACCCAAACGCTGACACAATCATCACCAAACACGCCCCCGCACACACCAACATGTGAGTGCGCAAGCCAGCCGTCCAAAACAGGTGTTCACGCTGAACGCCAATCAAGCTGCCCAGAAAAGCCGCCAACAGCAGCCGTATGCACATTTCCCAATCAGAAATCATTCAGTCCCTTCCCGGCAATAACCTGTGACGTGTTTAAGCAAGCACTGGCGAGCATAGTTAAGGATTAAGAGGTGTGCCCGATCAGGTTTTTAGAAAACGTCCAGGTCTGTACACTGCACACCTGCGCCGTGGCTGTGTTAGACGCCACCCCCCTTACTTGTTAAGCAGAGATGTTCATGGCACATAACGAACTGACTTTTACCCCCGACCCTGATCCTGAGTCTATTTCGTCTGACGTCGCCAGCTTCGGTGGCGTAATGGTTTCGACGCAAATCCCTACGCACGCAGATGGCAGTCTCGAACTGGGCGACATCACCGAGCAAAGCGAATGCACGCTGCGAGCGTTAAAAGTTGCGCTGGAACGCGCGGGCAGCTCCATGGACCGCGTCATGCACTTGACCATCTACCTGACCGACATGGCAGACCGAGCGGCGTTCAATGACGTGTACAAACGCTTCTTCAGCCAGCCGTGGCCGGTTCGTGCCGCTGTCGGGGTCGCGTCTTTGGCCGTCGAAGGTATGCGAGTTGAAGTCACCGCGATGGCAGCTAAAGGCTAACGCCTAATAGCGGTTGCCGACTGAAGCGGCCCTCATGCAGGCCGCTTCTGTACGGTTGAAAGACAGTTGGATTTCAATTCCCTGCGCATCCCTCTGCACAACCCTGATTGCAAAAAAATACACCCCCTCAGTGAATTTTTTCGTATCCGCATGTATCAGATCCCGAAGAGCGCGTGCCATCAGAACGATAGCATCCAGCGCCGTAGAAACGCGTCTACCCTTCGTACGACTGGGTTTAGCGGTTTGAAAAGGATAGATCAGCTAATAAAGGGGCTTGCATGAGATCTCGTAAGAAAAAGGTCAATCCAATCGGATTGAAGGACATCACCATTGTCGACGACGCAAAAATGCGCAAAGCGATTACCGCCGCGGCATTAGGCAACGCAATGGAATGGTTTGACTTTGGCGTATACGGCTTTGTTGCTTATGTGCTCGGGAAGGTGTTCTTCCCCGATGTGTCTCCCGGCGTTCAGATGATCGCGGCGCTGGCCACGTTCTCGGTCCCCTTCCTGATCAGGCCGCTGGGCGGGTTATTTTTCGGCGCACTGGGCGATAAATACGGGCGACAGAAAGTCTTGGCGGCGACCATCGTCATCATGTCGCTCAGCACCTTCGCTATCGGTTTGATCCCCTCGTATGCCTCGATTGGTATCTGGGCGCCCATCCTGTTGTTACTGGCAAAAATGGCCCAAGGCTTTTCGGTAGGCGGCGAGTACACCGGCGCATCGATTTTCGTTGCTGAATATGCACCTGACCGCAAGCGGGGATTTCTCGGCAGTTGGTTGGACTTCGGCTCCATCGCGGGGTTCGTGCTTGGTGCCGGTGTGGTGGTACTGATCTCCACACTTCTGGGCGAAGAAAAGTTTCTGGAATGGGGCTGGCGCGTGCCGTTCTTCCTGGCCTTACCGCTGGGGATGATCGGGCTGTATCTGCGCCATGCGCTGGAAGAAACACCCGCCTTCCAGCAACACGTGGAAAAACTGGAGCAAGGTGATCGCGAAGGCCTCGCAGGCGGACCGCGGGTTTCGTTCAAAGAAGTGGCCACCAAACACTGGCGCAGTTTAATGACCTGCATCGGCGTGGTCGCTGTGACCAACGTGACCTACTACATGCTGCTCACGTACATGCCGAGTTACCTGTCACATAACCTGCATTACAGTGAAAACCATGGTGTGCTGATCATCATTGCCATCATGGTCGGCATGCTGTTCGTGCAGCCCCTGATCGGTTTTGTCAGTGACAAGATCGGCCGCCGTCCCTTTATCATCTGCGGCAGTGTTGGTCTGTTCTTCCTCGCCGTCCCCGCGTTTTACCTGATCAACAGCGGCAAGCTGGGACTGATCTTCGCCGGGCTGTTGATGCTGGCCGTGTTGCTGAACTTTTTCATCGGCGTCATGGCATCAACCCTGCCTGCGATGTTCCCGACGCACATTCGCTACAGTGCGCTGGCCAGTGCGTTCAACGTCTCGGTATTGATCGCGGGCCTGACGCCGACGGCGGTGGCCTGGCTGGTGGAAAGCACCAATAACCTGTACATGCCAGCGTACTACCTGATGGTGATCGCGATCGTCGGTCTGGTTACCGGCGTAACCATGAAAGAAACCGCCAACAAGCCGTTGCGCGGGGCCGCGCCAGCGGCTTCGGATATTGAAGAAGCCAAGGAGCTGCTTCAGGAACACCACGACAACATCGAACAGAAGATCGAAGACATCGACGCCGAAATTGCCGAGCTGGAAGCCAAACGCAAAAACTTGGTGCAGCAACATCCCCGCATCAACGAGTGATGCGAACCCGGATGTAAAAATCCCGCAGGTTGTGATGAACACATCCTGCGGGATTTTTTCTGGGCCTTGCTGGCGTGTCGCTACCTCCCGCCTACGCCAGCAGATCGTTGATCCAGCGTACTTGCCGGGCTGTGTCTTGCAGTTTTGCCTGCGCAACTGCGTGCCGCGCGCCCATCAAACTGGCCAATGTTTTGCGCTTGCGAGACAGCACACGTTGCCACTTGGCAAGGAAAGCCGGGCTGCGCACTTTCATTAGCAGCGGACCAAAGTAGAGTTCCTGCGCGCTGTACATCACCCTGCCGGAGCGCGCAGCAATAATAATCTCGTAGTCAAAACGGTTTTCCCGAAGCAGTTCCTCATCAAGGATGCGGTAGTCATTGTCCATCAACCATTGGCGCAGCGGCTGTTCCCCGCCATTGGGCTGCAAGATCAAGCGCTCTTCCCCGCCCAAGCGCACCTTGCCCTGTTCAAGAATGTCCCGGATGGTTTCTCCTCCCATGCCGCACAGGGTAATCGCGGTGATCCGGTCTTCAGGTTCAATCGCCATCAGGCCATTGGCCAGGCGTACAGTTATGAGAGAGGCCAGATTATTCTCGTTGACGGTACGCTGAGCCGCAGTGAAAGGCGTCAGCGCAACTTCCCCGGCCACTGCGTGCGCGATAGCGCCCCGGCGCATCAGTGCAACAGGCAAATACGCATGGTCCGAGCCGATGTCAGCCAACCGGGCGTTCGCCGGAACATGCGCTGCCACGCGCTCCAGGCGCATGGACAATGTGTGTGGGTTCAACGTGTGTTCCTTTAAAAAAAATGCCTGGCCTGAACGGCACTTATCAGAGGGCGCCAGCATGCTTGCGCAGCGACGCAGGGTAACCACTGCTATGACAAAGCGACGTTTGGCGGTGAAGAAGCAAACGAACTTATCGATTACGCTGTTTCCAGGCCGTCAGCATAAACGTGACACCCGGGATCAATAGACCGGGAGCCATGTAAAGGAATGTGCGCTCGGTAAGCAAGCCGTTAAGGGCAAAAGTGCTTCCGCAAATGATCAGCGCGAACCCGACCAGAAAGAGCGGATTGCGAAAGGCTTTATTCATGGGTTCAGGTCCAGTTGTGCAAATTTCGGCGCATGATAAAACCTGCGGGCAAGTAAGGGCCAGTCGACTCTCGCGACGCAGGCCGTTAAGCTGGCGTTTTTTGAGGCCCATCGAGCATGACCGAGGTCTATCAGGGCAGTTGCCTGTGTGCTGCCGTACGCTACGAACTGCTGGATGAGCCCAAAGCAGTCAGTCATTGCCATTGCAGCCAATGCCGTAAGGGCCATGGTGCCGCGTTTGCGTCCTATGGCAGCGTTCCTTACAGCGCGTTTTCCTTACTCAGCTGCGCAGAAGACCTCAAGGCCTATCGCTCGTCAGAATCGGTTCTCCGGGAGTTTTGCAGGCATTGCGGGTCGACGTTGTTCTGGAAATGTTCCCAAGGCGAAGCCGTCGGATGGATTTGCGTAGCACTCGGGACACTGGACACACCTTTCAAGCCCAGTAAACAGAAGCATATTTACACCGGCGACTCAGCAATCTGGTTCGAGGCGCCTCAAGAATAACGGCTAACCATGGCAAAAATACACACCTATCCCTGGGCAGCGCGTACATCCTCCAAAGGAAAGCACTTGAGCCGTGAAGACTGACCTATTCAACACTGACACACTGAGCAAAACCTATGAATCGTCGTAAAAAAATCAACCAAATCTTAAAAGCTAACGCCAAAAAAGCCAGCGCCAAACTGGCACCCAAAAACAAACCTAAATACATCTGTAAAGCGGACCGCTTAAAAATGGCCGCCGAATCCGGCAGTGACTTGACCGCCACTGCTGCTCAAGAGTGAACAAGGTCCACTGACGAGGAAAAATCAGTGGGGCCGACGCGTCACTGGCTCATGAGATGTATACGCTAATGCAAGATGCAGGTGCACTCGGCCGCTCGCGGCTCAGCCTAGGCCAAACGCTGGCTTGGGGCTATTGCCGAGTGTCACCAGCACGCTTGGTTGGCTTATGTTGAAGACAGTAAGGTATTGAGTGATGCACTCAAACGATCGATACGCCCCGTACTTTCATTCACAAGTTGAGTGATTTCCTTAGCGGATACTGCTGACTGCTTAGCAAGCGTACGCACTTCGTCTGCCACGACTGCAAACCCTCGACCAGACTCCCCCGCCCGCGCAGCTTCGATAGCAGCATTTAAGGCCAGTAGGTTGGTCTTCTCGGTTATGGAGTTGATGCTGCTGATGATGTTCGCAATCCGTTGACTGGACTCTTGCACAAGGCGCATTTCACGATCAGTGACCTGTGATGCATCATGTTTCGCCTGCTCGTCGACCCCGTAGCTCACGATCCGCTTGATGTGACCGATTGAATCCGTGATTGGGCAGAGCGCTCCGCTAAACAGGATTGGGCGGTTGTCCTTTGCAGGTATGGTAAAGCTACCTGCAAACTGCTCACCTTTAAGCAGTTTGGCGAATACGTCTTCACCGAGAATTGTTCGCAAGCTGTGCTTACGGGTCAGTAATTCTTTGGCATCGGCATGTTCCAGGTGGTGGACCAAGTAGTCGTTCGCAGAACTCATCTGGCCATTTGTTTCCCACTCCGCCACGCCATTACTGACACTAATCGCCTTGAACCTTTTATCCGACTCAAGCGAGAGCTCCTTCGTACCAGTGATATTGGCCTGGATCGAAATGTATTGTTCCAACTCACCGGCATCATTGAAAACAGGGTTTATAGCCAGTGAAATCCAGTAATGCTCTCCCGATTTTCTGTAGTTAAGAATCTCGGTGTAGATTGGACGGCGATTCAGCACTGCATCCCTGAGCTGTTCAATTGTTTTTGGATCTGTCGCTGCTCCTTGGAGAAAATTCCCCGGCTTTTTCCCTCGCACCTCATCCAATGTGTAATCCGTGAGCTTTGTAAAACCTTGGTTTACGTACTCGATATGGCCTTCTTTGTCAGTGATGACGATGGAGTTGTCTGTTTCATTCGCCACCAACGATAAGAGCTTGAACTCTTGGTTTAACAGTACTTGCGCCGTGATGTCACTTGCGAACTTTATCACTCTGACGACTTCGCCTTCCGGGTTGACGATAGGGTTGTAAGTGGCGTGAATCCAGACTGATTTACCGCGTTTAGTGATTCTTTGGTAATCCGCCGTCTCAAATTTACCCGCGCGCAATTTTTGCCAAAAATCAGAGTAAGCCCTCGATTTCCGCTCTGCGGGCGGCACAAAAATCTGATGCTTTTCACCACGTATCTCAGTAAGTGAATAGCCCATGAGCGTCAGGAAGTTTTCATTTGCATCGAGAATTGTGCCATCAGGGCTAAATTCGATGACCGCCTGAGCACGGTTGATTGCTGTAATTTGTGACTGATTGCGCGCGTGCTCACGCACTTGTGCTGTCACGTCTGTAGCAAACTTAACAATGCGTTGGACCTTGCCTGCGCGGACGCCCCCGGTGTCAGGCTAGTTGTCGCCTGAGCTGATTTATCAAAACGATAGATCGGGGGCGTCAAAGAGAGCTGTAATGTCGAGCTATTCACCTGAGCGTAAAGCTGCCCTGCTGAACAAGTTACTC
>NZ_JAAQWY010000049.1:0-15764 GCF_012985765.1 Pseudomonas sp. WS 5071
GAGACGAAGATCCATGGCGGACACCTCTTTCCAGGACACATCACACCTCCTAAGGGGTCAATGTGTCCTATTAAAAGTGTTCGCGATGTCTCCGAACATTGTGTTCGCTATGTCCCCGGTCCATACACTATAGAGGGGGCGGGGAAAAGCGTATCGACCTCAAGCACACTGGCCAGCGCCGCAAGGTCAGGCACGTTAAGGCCGCCACCGATCAAGCCATGCAGGGTTGACGACAACGCCGTTGAAACCTGCCGTGCCTTGTCAATGTCGTGAGGTTGAACAATGACTTCAGGGCTGTGTGCGGAAAGTGTTTTGGCGTCTGACAACAGCAGGCTGGCCGTGAAGAAGTGGTATTCAAGGGAAAAAAATCGAGCACTACGAATCGACTGCTGGGCGGCAAAAAAAATCCTGTAATGGCGGCTATTGATGCTCGGCACCGAACGACCGTGGCGGGTGCATTTATGGGTCAGTGTCAATGCGGATTGCCCGCTCACGGTCAGGGCATGAGGAATATAGTCACTCAGTTCGTTCATCACCCCGCGCAGGACCGCCTGGGCAGTGGGCGAGGCGAACACTTCAAGGCTCAGCGCGCGAAACTCGGTATCGCGGGTCAATGCCTTTATGCGGGCCGGGGCGGTAAATACCGCCGACAGATCAATGATTGGCACCTGGGCGCTGACAGGTAACGGGTGGTCCGGATGTTGCTGAATGTTAAAAGCCCGCGCGATCTCTTCGGGTGTCACACGGTCGAGCAGCTTGGCGGTTCGAGCTGCCACCACGTTGTGTACCGGCAGGTAGGATCTGCGCTGTATGGCGTCATCCAGCTTTTGAATCAACGCTTGCGGTGACCTGAACAAACCAAGCACTGTCGCGTGTTTGAAGAAATAGTGAATGTCGTTGCCGTGTTTTTGCCGTTGGTCAGCCGCCCATTCTTTGAAGGCATCGCCGGTCAGGGTCTGTGTCCTGAGTTTTTTAGGGCTGTCTTCGCTGAAGAATGCCGTTTCAGCGTAATCGTGGACGTCCACACAGGGTAGCCAGGCGCGAAGTTCATCGCGGTTGTTGAAGCGGCGATTCATCTCATCTTTAAGGGCCTGTGGGGTGTCAAATTCCTCAAGGCCCTTGTGCAGCGAATACACAATGGCCTTTGTCGACACAGTGCCCGGTGTGTCTTGTATGAAAGCCAGGACTGAATACAGCAGGCGAGGCGCTTGAGTACTGACGTTCTGGATAGCCAGACGCACCACTTTGACGAGGGCAGAATCAGGCCGCGCTGCGCGGTCGGCGGCGACCGGATGATCAATCACCTGACGTATCAAGGCAGCACCGACGGGCGAAAGGGAGCCGTCTGCGGACAACAACCGGATTTCGGTTTCCAGTTGCCCCTTCAGCGCTTGAACGAATGCGTCCTCATTTGAGCAGGCGGGGACGTCATTGTCAGCGCAGGGACGAGCCCAGTAAGTGTTCAGCGTTTCGACATAGGCAGTACTCAGTTGTTTGAGTCGCTGCATGAAGTGATTGTATTGCTGCGGGCTAACGGCGATCTCTGACTCGGCCTTTGTGGCGTCCGATGACCTGAACCGGATGTGAGTGGGATGGGCACCGGTGGCTGTATCCGTGGGGCTCGCCTGGGAACCCTCAATCAATGTTGCCAGTGTTCGAACGGGCAGCGTCGGGTTGACGTGGTCAGTAAATACCACGCTTTGCAGGTCAGGTAGCAGAAAGCCTGCCGGCAGTGCAGGAAAGGCGGCGCCCAGCTCGGCTCGTACGCAATCAAGCAGGCTGGGCTGCGCTGCCAGCAACCCAGGCAGGGGGTTGTACGTCGTCAGCGAATCGATCGCCAGTTTCTGGGTCGTGCGGGTGCAATGCCTGTCCAGAATGTTGGCAATGAAGGTGTGGGTTGCAGGATGGGGGTGGGGCAGTGCCGACAACCGGGTAATGATCCCGTTCTTGAATTGTGTTCGTAATGCCGGTTCGGGGCGTGTGCCGGGATAGTGGGTGTCTCCGGCGTTGGCCGCCCAGATCAAATTGGCAAGTTTAAGCAGCAGCGCGCCGACGTCAGGGTGTTTTACGGTGTTGGCCGGGACGGCCAGCAACCTGGCCACTGCTTCCTTGACGGCGACTTGCGTACAAAACGTCAGCAGAAACAGCCGGTCAGCGCAGTGCTCGGGTGTGAGCGTGGGGCTTTCGAGCTTTTGCAGCAAATAGCTGAGCAGGTCCATGGCCAGCTCGGCTGCCACGGGCGGGTTGCGCTCCACATAAACGAAGCCGACCGCGTCGGCGAGTTCATAAACGCTTATGCGTTCAATGATGGGTAAGGTTTGATGGTTCACAGGTGGCCCCTTGCCGTTGAGCTTCAAAATCTCAACGTAAGAGGTTTTGGCGTGGGGCAAGCGGTAGTTAAGTGTTTACAGGTATCTTTTGCTGACTACCGGGCAGGCCGGTGTGCACACCGGCCTGCCTCCGTGCACAGGTAGTTATCGGGTGATGTGCAACTGCGCCTCAGAAATTGACCGTGGCACTCAAACGGGCCGTCAAGGGCGCGCCCTGGAACACGTAGTTGTCGCCCATGTAATCCCCAACATCGCGCCAGTAACGTTTGTCGAACAGGTTGTCGACGGTCAGGCGCACCACCGTGTCATACCCCTCGATACGCGTGCTGTAGCGGCTGCCGAGGTTGAACACGGCGTAGCTGGCAGCGTCAACATTACCCTGCTGGTTGGCGTATTTTTTCCCGCTGTATTGCACGCCGCCCAGCAACGCCAGGCCGTCGACCCACGGCAGGGCGTAGTCGCCATACAGGCTGGCGCGTAGGGTCGGGACATTAATGGTCTGGTGCCCTTCGTAGTCCGGCGTGCCGCTGCCCGAAACCCGGGCACGGATCGCCGCAACACTTGCGGATACCTGCAGACGTTGAGTTACCCAGCCATTGGCTGCCAGTTCCAGCCCGGTGTTTTTCTGCTCGCCCTGTTGCACGAAGGTGAAATGCCCGGCGCCGTCAGGCTGGGAATACTGGTACGCCTGGCGCAGCTGGAACAGCGTCGCGCTGAGGCTCAGGCGTTGCCAGTCGTATTTGATCCCGGCCTCAATCTGCCGTGAAACGCTGGGCGGCAAGATGTCGTAGGCATTGCTGGTAAACCACGGCGCCGTGCCGCCCAGCGACAAGCCTTTGCTGTAGCGGGTGTACAGCGACAGGTTTTGCAGCGGTTTGTAGATCAGTGCGGCCTGCGGCAAGAATTCATAACGCCGTGTGTGGCGGGAGGTAACGCCGCTGCTGTCGAAGGATTTTTCGTCCAGACGCACCTCGCGCCCGCCCAGCACGGTCTGCCACTGCTCATTGAAACGGATGCGGTCATTGAAAAACACCCCGTACTGGCGGCTGTCGAGGCGGCGCTGGCTGTCGTTCAGGGCGCCGGTGTAGCGGGGGAATTGCTCGGGTTCGGCATCAATGTTGCCGCTGCCGATCCACGCCATGATCGACTCTCGGTTATTGACCACACGACGAAACGCGCTGCTGCCCAGTGTCAGCTCATGGCCTAACGCCCCGGTGTTGAAGGCACCGCTCAGGGTGGCTTGCACCTCGTCATTGCGCCGGGTGTCGTCGGGGCTGCGGAAGTCGTAAATGCCGTAACCGCCTTCAGGGCTGAAATAGTTGCCTTGCGAGCAGGCGTCACCCTGCGTACAACCGCCCCAGGCAAAGGCGCTGTAGTCGTCAATGACGACGTTGCTGCGCGACGCACTGAACGTGGTTTTCCAGTTATCGCTGAAGCGGTACTCAAGGTTGCCGTTGAGGTTCAGCGAGTCGATGGTCACGGGTTTTGAGCCGCTTTGGTGGCCAAGCAGTTTTTTCGGCGAGGCATGGCGCGGCAGTTCTGTACCGCCTAAGAGCTGGTAGCCGGGCACCGAACGTTGTTCTGTGGTTTGGTACTCGGCATCCAGTTGCAGCAGCATATCGGGGTTGATGTTCCAGTCGAACGCCAAAGACACAAAGTCGCGCTGGCCGTTGGCGTGTTCAACGTAAGAATGGATGTCTTCATGGGCCACATTGGCCCGCAGGCCGAACTGTTGCTCACTGCCGAACCAGCCGCCGACATCGGTGGCAATGTAGCCGCTGCCCCGGTCGTCGGTGGACACCGTCACCGAACGCACATCGGCGGCACGCTTGGTCACGTAGTTGACCAGCCCGCCGGGTTCCGACACACCGCTTTGCAGGCCGGACAGGCCTTTGAGCAACTCCACTTGCTGCTTGTTTTCGAGGCCGACGTTTTGCTCGCCGGTGATGGTGCGCCCATTGATCTTGTAACTGCTGGCCGCGTTCAACGAGAAACCGCGCACCACGAAGTTCTGGTAATAGCCGACAGGGGCGTAGCTTTCGCCCACTGACGCATCATTTTTCAACACATCGCTGAGCAAGCGCGCTTGCTGATCCTGGATCAGCGCTTCAGTGAACACAGAAACAGCCGCCGGGGTGTCCAGCAAGGGCGCCGCCTCAAATCCGCCCACTGATGCGGTTTGCGCCTGATACCCGACGCTGTCTTCGCCCGTCACTGAAATGGCAGGCAGCTCGGTTTCGCTGGCATGCACCGTTTGAAAAGCGCTGGCAACCAGCAGGCTGAAACTCAAGGTATTGAACGCAAAACGCGGCAAAGGCTTACCCATGAAAACTCCTGAACGTCCCGGCCTTGCACCCACCCACAGGCTCGCGAGCAACGTTGCCGTTTTCGCCAGCATGCGCGTATTTGCACAGGTCGATAGGTGCCTGGCTGATGGCCAGATCTTTGAGGCGCGCAGGGTAGCACCTCTGACCCGCCGACTCAGGCACTTACTGAGCCCCATCCGCAGTGGGTGATAACGTCACTTACCCACCGCCGAGGTCTCTTGCGTGTGACAAAATGCCTCGCTGCTAACATCAATGGGCACGAACGGCGTTTTGAGAAGCCTATAGAATGCCGCACTGTTTTGCCTCGGGCCGTCAACCCAGTCACCTGGCACGTGTTGTGAATGCAGGACGTGTGTGCCAGGGAGGTCGCCCCAAGGACCTGTTCGATCATCGATAGCGAGTAATACATTCTTTAAATGAGCACTCCCAACGTTTCATCCTCTGCCAATTGGCAACCGGTCATCGCCCTGGCGCTCGCCGCGTTTGTGTTCAATACCACCGAGTTCGTGCCGGTAGGGCTACTGAGCGCCATTGGCGCCAGTTTCGACATGACCACCGCCAGCGTCGGGTTGATGCTCACGATTTATGCCTGGGTGGTGTCACTGACCTCACTGCCCATCATGTTGCTGACGCGCAACGTCGAGCGCCGCAAACTGCTGCTGATCCTGTTCGGCATGTTCATCGCCAGCCACGTGCTGTCCAGCCTGGCAGCCAACTTTGGCATCCTGTTACTCAGCCGTATCGGGGTAGCGTTGTCCCATGCCCTGTTTTGGTCGATTACAGCGTCACTGGCGGTGCGGCTGGCGCCAGAAGGCAAGCAAGTGCAGGCGCTGGGGTTGCTGGCCACCGGGACGTCGCTGGCGATGGTATTGGGGATTCCCCTTGGCCGGCTGCTGGGCGAGGCGATGGGCTGGCGCACGACATTTCTGGTAATTGCGGGCCTGGCGCTGGCCCTGGTGTTTTGGCTGGCCCGTAGCCTGCCGTTGCTGCCCAGCCAGAACTCGGGTTCGCTGCGCAGCTTACCGGTGTTGTTCAAACGTCCGGCCTTGGTGGCGGTGTACATCCTGACTGCGCTGGTGGTCACGGCGCAGTTCACCGCTTATAGCTACATTGAGCCGTTTATTCAGACCGTTGCCGGGATGAGTGGGAATGTGGTGACCCTCATCCTGCTGTTGTTTGGTGGCGCAGGGATCATCGGTTCGCTGCTATTCAGCGTGCTGCATCGCCATAGCCCGCAGCGCTTTCTGATCGTGGCGGTCTCGGTGCTCGCGGTGTGTCTGGCGCTGCTGCTGCCGTTGAGTGGAAAAGAGTCGTATTTGGCAACCCTCAGCCTGTTTTGGGGCATGGCCATCATGTGTTTCGGCCTGGCACTGCAGTCGCGGGTATTGTCGCTGGCGCCGGACGCCACAGACGTAGCCATGGCCATGTTTTCCGGCATCTACAACATCGGCATTGGCGGTGGCGCCCTGCTGGGTAGTTGGGTGGGTGTACACGCGGGCTTCTCATACATTGGTGTCACCGGTGGCGGCTTGGCCGGTGTGGCCCTGGCCATTTATTGCGTGAGCATGTACCGCATCAGCCGTTCGGCAGGGCAAAACCCGCCTGCCGAATAAATGTGCCAGCCTCTGACGCATCTGCGCCGGAGGCTGTTGCGGCTCAAGCCTGACGCTCGCCTGCCTCGGTCCTGCGGGCGAGGGGCGAATCGACAGGGTTGAGCGATGCCCGCCGTGCTTTTGGTCGGGCGGGCAAGACGGCGTCCTGCAACACATAGGCCGCCGGGTGCTCAAAGTACAGGTGCGGTGTGACCTCGCGGTCCTCCACCAGCGTGCCTTCGGCCAAGACCACCACGCGTTGGCAGAAGTGTTTGACCAGGCTCAAGTCATGGGTAATCAGCAGGAACCCCGTCCCCGACTCACGGCGAATGTCAGTCAGCAGTTCGAGAATTTGCACCTGCAGCACTCGGTCGAGATTGGACAGGGCCTCGTCCAGGATGATCAATTTAGGCGCCACTGACAGGGCCCGTGCGATGCCGGCGCGCTGTAATTGGCCACCACTGAGTTGGACGGGGAGTTTGTCGCCGTCCGCAGGCAGCAACTTGACCTGAAGCAACAACGCGTCCACCCGGTTTTTGCACGCCTGTTCACTCATTTGCGCCAGATGCCGCAAAGGCTCGGCGATGCTCCAGCCGATGCTGCGCTGGGGGTTGAAGGCAGTCAGGGCGTCCTGAAAGACCATTTGTAGCTGTTGCAGGAATGGCTTGTCAGGGCCTTGGAGCGGTTCCCCGCGAAAGATGATGCGGCCCTGTTCTGGCATCTCCAGCCCCATCAACAAGCGGGCAAGGGTGCTCTTGCCACTGCCGCTACTGCCCAGCAGGCCGAGGTTTTGACCTTCAATCAGTTCCAGGTTCAGCCCCTGCAGCACCTCCACCCGGTGCCGTTTACTGAACATGCCGCCTGCTGTGTAACCGTGGCGGATGCCTTCTACCTGTAGAAAACTCATGGCGCGTAGGCCTCCCGGGTCAAGGTGCGATGCGCGGCCAATAAGGTGCGCGCCTCGGGGCTGTGGGGGGATTCAAACAATGTGTGCACATCGACGTGTTCAACGATTCGGCCCTCTGCCATCACGCTGACCTGCTCGCAACTGCGCGCCACCACGCCCATGTCATGGGTCACCAGCAACACGCCAAGGTTGTGGTTCAGCACCAGCCGTTCCAACAGGTCGAGAAAGCGCGCTTGTGCCACCACATCCAGATCGCTGGTGGGTTCGTCGGCCAGCAGGAAACGGCTGTCGGCCAAGAGCGCCAGGGCAATCATCATGCGCTGCAACATGCCGCCGCTGAGCTGGAAAGCAAACGAATCCAGCACGCGATCCGCCTCCTTAAGCCCCACCTCGTGCAGCGTGTCAAGGATCAGGTCGTGCGCCGGTTTACCGTGCACGTCCCGCGCTTCAAGGGTTTCCAGCGCATGCTGGCGCAACGAACGTACCGGGTTGAACGCACTGCGCGGGTTCTGAAGCACCAGCGCCACAGCCCGTCCGCGCAGTTGGTGCGGTTGCACCGGGTGTCCGTCAAGGTGCAGCGTTGCGCCAGTGCGGTGCACGCCGGGGGGCAGCAGGTCGAGGATGCCGGCACAGGTCAGCGACTTGCCCGATCCGCTGCCGCCCACCAACCCATGAATGCTGCCCGCCCTGAGGGTCAGGTCGACCCGGTCCACCAGCGTGCGCTGCTGATGGCTGAGGGTCAGCCCCTGTAGCGTCAATGTGTCCTTCATTCCTTGATCTCCGCCAGAACGCTGGGGTCGAGGCGATCGCGCAAGGCATCGCCCAACAGGTTGAAGGCCATGACCGCGAGGAAAATCATCAGCCCCGGCCACAGCAGCAATTGCGGATGAGTCCAGATGAACTCCTTGGAATCGTTGATCATGACGCCCCACTCAGGCGTCGGCGGGCTCACACCCAGGCCCAGAAACGACAACCCGGAGACGTGCAGCATCATGTGCCCGATGTCCATCGAGGCCAGCACCAGCAATTGCCCGACCACGTTGGGCATGATGTGCTGGCGTAAGCGGGTCAGGCGCGAGGCCCCAGCCAGGCGCGAGGCCAGTACGTAATCGCGATTGCGCTGGGCGATCACCATGCCGCGCACCATCCGCGCGTACCACGCCCAGTGCGAGAGGGCGATAGCGATGATGACGTTGGTCAGCCCGGTGCCGAGCAAGGCGATCAAAAAGAACGCCAACACCAGTGTCGGAAAGGTCAGGAACATGTCGCACACGCGCATAAGGAACATGTCCAGCTTGCCCCCGACCACGCCTGCGATGCCGCCTATTACCACCCCGAGTATCAAGACCAGCCCGAGGGTCAACACCACGCTGCCCAATGACAGCTGAGTGCCGACGATCAATCGCGACAGCACATCACGGCCCAGGTGATCGGTGCCCAGCCAGTGGGCTGCACTGGCAGGCAGCAGGCGGTCGTCGAGATTGACCAGCGTCGGGTCATACGGCGTCAGCCAGGGGCCGAACAGCGCCATGACCAACAGCAGCGCGACCAATGTGAGCCCTACGTGCAGTCCGCGTCTGGTGCGGGGCACTGTTGTTACCGCTATCGCCGTCATGCCATCACCCCCGATAAGCGTGTGCGCGGGTCGAGCCACGCATAACAGATGTCGACCACCAGATTGCACAGCACCAACAACGTGGTGAGCAGCAGGGTGAAGCACTGCATCACCGGGAAGTCGCGGTTGAGTACAGCACTCACGGCAAAGCGCCCCACGCCGGGCCAGGCAAAGATGGTTTCGATCACCAGCGCGCCGCCGAGCAATTCCCCGATGTGCATACCGGTGGCGGTCACCAGCGGCATCCAGGCGTTGCGCAGGATATGGTCGCGCCACACGCGGCGTTCATTCAGGCCACGGGCTCGGGCATAAAACACGTGGCGGTGCTGACGCACGTCCAGCAAGCTGGCCCGCAGCAGGCGGGCGTTGATCGACATCGACATCAGCGCGATTGCCAATACCGGCATGATCAGGTGCGCAGCGTCACCCCGTCCCATCGGCGGCAGCCAGCCGAGCCACAGCGACAGCAAAGCGATCAGCAAAAAAGCCAGCCAGAAGTTGGGCATCGATACCCCGATAAAGGTCACAACCCGCACCACCTGATCCGGCCATTTACCTTGCCAGCGGGCAGCGATCAGGCCCAGCGGGATGCTGAATGCCAGGGTGGCCAGCAGCGCAAGGCCGCCCAGTTGCAGAGTGGCAGGCAGGTAATAGAGCAAGTCATCCAGCACGGGGCGGCCGGTAATGTAGGAAATCCCGAAGTCCAGGTGCAGGGCGTTCCAGATCCACGTCAGGTATTGCTCCGGTAATGGGCGATCCAGCCCCAGCGCCTGACGTGCTTCGGTCAGTTCTGCATCTGTGGGTGGAATTTGCGACAGGCGCAGGTAATCCAGCGCCGGGTCGCCGTTACCCAAATGCAGCAAGATGAACACGATCAGCGACACCCCAAGTAGCACCGGGATCAGTAGGATCAGACGCAAAGCGATATATCGCAGCATGATTAAGGCTTCCCGCTGGCTGGGCGCATGACGTCGAACGGCACATCAAACAGCGTGCTGCCAAACTGCACATTGTCGACGCTATTGCGGCTGACACTGATGGCCGTGAGGTAGGAAATTGGCAAATACACTGCCTGATCCTGCAGGGTGGTGAGGATCTCGCGGTAACCCTCGGCCCGTTGTTTCTCGCGGGTTTCGCCCAGTACCTGGGTGATCTTGCGGTCGATGGCGTCTTTCATCGGCAGGCCGCGCTGGGCCATGTAATCGGCGTGACCGGCATAGCGCATCGAGCTGACAAAAGAATGCGGGTCATACGGTGCGCCCCACGTGTCCGCGAAGATCATGCCAAAACGTCCTTCACGCTGACGCTGCACCAACGCGCCGTCTTCTTCCGCACGCAATTGCACCTGCATGCCGACTTTGGCCAGTTCTCCCTGAATGATCTCGGCCAGACTTTTTTGCAGCGCGCTGGTGCCCAGAAACACCAACTCAACGCTCAGCGGTTGGCCGTCCTTTTCCCGCACCGATTTACCAGCAGGCAGCGTCCAGCCGGCCGCTTGCAAACGTTCGCGAGCCTTCTGCGGATCGAAGGTCAGTGCTTTGAGCCCGAGGTCGGTGTAAGGCAGGTTATTGGAAAACAGCGCATCGGCGCGCGGCTCCAGGCCATACAGCACCTTGGCGATCAGGGTGTCTTTGTCCACGGCCTGATTGATTGCTTGGCGCACCGCCAGATCGTTGGTCGGCACGCGGGCAGTGTTCATCGCCACCAGCCGGGTTGCCAGGGGGGCCGAGAGTGCAGTCTTGAAGCCCGCGTCGCGCAAGCGCACGAACGTGCCGGAAGAAATCTCGCCGTCGGCGCCCTGAATCAGGTCGATTTCACCCGTTTGCAAGGCGATGGCGCGGCTGTCAGGGTCTGAGATGACTTTCACCAACACCGAGCCATACGCGGGTTTCTCGCCCCAGTATTGATCGTTGCGCGCAAACCGGTCGAATTCCCCGCGCCGGGTTTCTACCAGCGTCCAGGGGCCGGTACCCACGGGCGCACCTTTTTGGGCGTGCGGCGCACCAAAACGCAGCGGACGCACCTGCGCCAGTTCCATCAGGGTCGGGTAGTAGGGGTGCTTGAGCACCAGCACCAGGGTGTGCGCGTCCGGTGCTTCAACCCTGTCTATAGTACTTACCAGTTCCATCCATTGATGGCGTTTGGCATTGGCCAGTACCGCGTCAAAGTTGGCTTTGGCGGCTGCGGCGTTGAACGGGGTGCCGTCACTGAACGTCACACCTTCGCGCAGGGTGAAGGTGTAGACCTTACCGTCGGCAGACACGTTCCAGCCTGTCGCGAGCCAGGGTTCCAGTTGCCCGGACCGGGTATAACGTACCAACGGTTCATAGACCATGGCCTGGGCATACATCTGATTGGGTGAGTAACCCCGAGGGTCAAGGGGCCCAGCATTGGCAGGCCAGGAGTAGGTAAGCGTCGGAGTATTGTCCGTGGCATGAGTGGGGGTGATACCGCTGCACAGGCAACAGCTGATAAGCCACAAGCCAAGCTTCTTTTTCATCGACGGCTGCTTCAAACTGGCGCTCCCTCTAATGATGGCACTTTAGGTTTCATGCAACGGGTATGAAGTCTATGTGAAAAGTTCATAAACGCGAGGCAAGATCCATGCAAAGAGTCACCATCTCTCTGGACGACGCCTTGTTAGCCGTCATTGATGAGCGCGTCGCCACCCATGGCTATCAAGGACGATCCGAGGCGATTCGCGATTTGTTGCGCGCCGGGTTGCTGGAGCCCGAAGCCACACATCCCGACGCCAGCTGCGTTGCCACCCTGAGCTATGTGTATGACCACGGCACCCGTGAGCTGCCTAAACGGCTCAACACGGTTTTCCATGAACATCACGACTTGACGCTGTCGACGCTGCACGTGCACCTCGATCAGGGCCGGTGCATGGAAGTGTCGGTGCTCAAGGGTTCAGCCAAAGAGGTCACAACGCTGGCGCGTCAGGTGATGGCTGAGCGTGGCGTGCGGCATGGCGCTGCACAGATCATCCCGTTGCCGGTTATTGACGACCCCCATTCGCATTGATCGGTAGGTTGGCTGTGGAGGCGTGAGCATGGGAGCCAAGGATGGGCTTGGGCATTACGATCAGCATTAAATGCCTACCCAATCCCAGAGTGGACAGCAGCGAAGACGCTAAAAACGCATTGAAAGGTTTGCAATGCAGCATTGGTCATCACGATCAATACGTGGGAGAGGGGAGCGGTGATGCGTGATGAGCGCTTCTCAAGATCATGTTTTTTTGGTAGGGCTTGTAATGGACGTCGACGGATTTAATATTGAAGAGAGTGAAATTAATGCGTCACTGACCTTGTTCAAATCTGTGAGCAAATAATCGATATGTTTTAATGTGGTGCATGCCAGTCGCACAGGTGTTTCAGGGAGGAGGGATATTATTTCACCGTTAATATCCTTCAGGAAAAGTAACATGCGCGAGCACAAAAACCCCAGGCTGCTTCCTGCCAAGCGAGCGTTCACATGCAATTCGCGCAGTGCTTTTAAATAAATGTCGTGGGGTTTGGTACAGACATCGGGCAGGCAATACAGGGCCAGGTGATTGTCGATCATCTCGGAGCTGAACAAGCCGTCGTAATAGTAGATTTCGAACTTCGACACGCAGGGGTGGCAGGCGCAGATAGCGGTTCGTAATGCATCAATGAAGTGGGTAAGAAAAGAGTGGGTGAGGTTTGAGTCTTCCTCAACGATTTGCTCAAGTGTGACGCCTGTGAAGGTACATTCTTCAATCAGTGAACTCAGGTTTTTCAGCAGGTGCGCAATGTCGGTATGGTCAAGGCGCTCTTGCGTGCCTGATAAAACAGGTGTGAAGTGTTGCGCATTAAGATCTTTGATCAAGGCGCTCTCTGCGGCACTCGAGAGCGCGTGCACTTCGCGGTCGAATGTCTGCACAAAATCCCGTAGTTGCCGGAATAGTCGACTGCCCATATTACCCAGTACGGGTAACAATGTGAGGATGGCTCGCCAATTACTTTCACTCGACGATGCGGTGCGTGCCAGTACGGGCATATCAGGAGGAGAACGTAATTCATGGCCCTTTTTTTGGTATGCATCTGAGCGTACTTGAATCTTCTCTGAAATAGCGGGGAACTCGCTCAGAAAATACAAGTAACCTTTTAAAGCAGCACAGGTGTGCGCCTCGATTAATATGTCATTCATTAGGCGGCCACTAACAGCAGAACGACTGCCCTTCGCTATGGCGTCAGGCACAGAGCAAAGCTACAGTCGTTTAATAAAATTATTGCCAAGGCGAATAAAGTAGCAGCTCGATGAGCTGCACCTTACCAAGGCTTTGAAAGAGGGGTTAAAAACTCAATAAATTGTTGTGCTTCTGCGGGAAAGTCCAGGTCAATGCGCGTTGTAAATAATTTAAAGGCCTCGATAATGCGCTGGTATTCGCCAACAAACGCTTGCAATGGCGGGAGCATGGCATGGATGGTGGTGATGAATTTTATCTGGCCGTTGAAGCAGACGACGTGTTCATTTTTAAGCGTGATGAGTTTTTGTTGAGCTGTAATTTTAGTGACCAGCCTGTCTCGTTGTTGCAGCAAATCTAAAAACCGAATGCTTTCACCGATATGTTCGATGGTTTTTTTCAATTGTTCGATCGCGAACATGACGGCTTGTATGTTAGTAGGAGAAAGTCCTAGCGCCGTGATGTTCTCCAGCGTTAACGTTATGTCCTTGCCAATTTTTTCAATGCCGCCCTGGGAGAGCACATCAATGGCAGCGGTAAGGGTTTGTCGCTGCTCTTGAAGTTTTACTTCTTGCTCACTCAATAGACCCAGGGCAGCTTTAGCGTCGGCGAGATCCTTTTCAGACTCTTCGAGGTAGCCCTGCGTCATATTCAGCACTGAAGGCGTTTTCAGGCTTGATAGTTGACGGGACAGTACGTCTGTCGACGCGTACAGAGTGGATTTTACTCTGGCCGGTAGATTAGCCAGTGCAGTGTTTGTATCAGCTGTTTCCTGCGCAGTGCGCGCACCGGTTAACGATGCCTCGAAATAGCTCAATTCTTTAATGTTTTTTTCGAGGCCCATCTTTGCCGAGAGGGCGGTGTCACGCAGCGCCTGGCCGCTCTTGTTCATATTGAGCGTTAACGTCTGAAATTGATCATGCAGTGCTGGCAGGTAATTAAGTGTTGTAAAGAGGGCGTCGGCACTGCTGGCGTGGTCGCTCATCAACCTGATGCTCTGCGCCATGAGTGTGAGGTCAACGGAAGGGTAAGTAGTCGTGGTCATGTTACATTTCCTTGGGGGTTAGTGTTGGTTGTCGTTAATATAATTTTTTTTGTATTCCTCTTCCGCCTCTTTAAAAACAGTAATGAAGATGTCAGCTGTTTTTTCAATGTGCCTCCATGGGTCAATGACGAGTTTGAATTCGGCCATAAACAGCCCCAGGCTTAAGGCGTCGTTAATGGTGTCTATTGAACTTTGCGATTGCTTTACATATTGATATATGACATTCCAGACATGCCTTAAGTTTTGTGTTGCCACATCGGCGTCAAAGGTAACAAGTTGAAGGTTTTGCAAATACCGTTTCATATGATGGAGGGAGGCAAGGGTTTTGTCTTTTTTGCTCAGTTTTTCAATGTCGAGTTTTTGTGCTTCAGATAATCGGTTGCGTTCGACCCTGACCCCGTCCGCCTCGACGCCTACATAGATGCCCATTACAAGGCCTGGCAAGTTAAAAGACAGCGCATTGCTGATCGATTTTTCTACCAGTGCTTTGTACTCTTTGCTTTTTTCATCAATGAGCAAAGAGCGTGCGTCAATTGCGCTTTTAAGGACTTCAATGTCGGCCTGGACCGAATTGTTGCTGACCAGTTGTAATTGCGTTTTTATTTTGGGTACTACGCGATTGTGTAAGGTGTCGCTGAAATCGGTGAGTTCTTTGTGGACGTTCTGGGTGTCTTCCAGGTTGTTCTTGACTTTGTCGAATATCGTGGACAAATAGCTTCCCAGATTTTTTTTGGTGTCTTTTTCAAGTTCTATATCGGGAAATTTCTCACCTGAATTAACCTCGATTTCTTTTAACTGGGCGAGCGTTTCGACCTGATTGACTTCAAGGAGTTTTTCAAGTTTTTTGACAGAGAGAATGCCGTCATAGAGCTGAGTTATAGAATCGCCATAGACACTCATGCTATGAGCAAAGATCCTGAGCTTGGTGCCAGTGAGCTTCATCTCGTCATACAGCGGAGACCACTGCAAGGCATGGTTACGTGTAAGGGTGAACAGGTCCAGGAAGTTTTTGTATTCAAGGCCAGGGCCAACGTCATTCACGTCACCATAGTTTAGATAGTTCTGTACATCTTCAAGCGTGCTCGGTAATTCCAAGGCGGCCGCTTCATACCGTTTGATGCTGATGATTTCCTCTTTTGTGAGTAAAAGTCCAGGCGCTCGACTGACGTCATCCTGATCGGCTGCAGAAACGCTGGTTAGTACTTTAGGTGCGTTTTGTGCTTGATAAATAATCTCTTCATAAGAGAGGTTTTTAACCGTATTTTCTGTTGCTGTATTGGGGTTCATAGTTAGCCTTAGCGTATTCTGACAGGCGGGTGATGGAGGTATAAATAAGATTTGGGTTGCAGTTGTTTTAATGTGTTAATTGAACTCTAGATCACGTCTATATAAATGCCACCGCGTCACCGTTGCGCGGTGGTAGATGCCTTGGATGTATAGACAGCATGGAGCGTTGCCGCTTAGTTGTGTCAAATCATTGAATGAGAAGGTAATATTTTTGCAGTGCTGTAAATCTCACGCTGCAAAATTAGTTGATAACGTTGTTTTTCTGAAGTGGCTACGCCTGGACATGACACTTCCTACGTACTAGGGAGTTATAAATTAAGTTAGGGATGCTCCGATCAACTTGTCGTGCAGCCGCGGCAAGTTGCAATTTTCCAGGCACCTACAGCGTCATTGGACGAAAAGTGACCGAAAAATCATGTACGGAGAGCTTTTTCGACCGGTTCTCCGTGTT